>JBOFTL010001055.1:0-3085 GCA_051652045.1 Microcoleus sp.
TGGCCGATCGCCCGCTAGCAAGTTGTGCCAATTCTTCGCGCCGAGACAACTGGCTGGCCAAAGCCGCAACTCGCACTACCGTACGTTCGTTCGGTTCCAAATTTCCTGCGCCTTCATTTATACTCGATTCTGTAGCGATGGTTTGTTTGTTAACGCGAAAATGAGAGTCTGCCATTGCAGCAATCAGGGGCTGGTGGGTAACGCAGAGAACTTGGTGTTTTTCCGAGAGTTGGTCGAGTTTTTTGGCGATCGCCCCGGCGACTTTTCCGGAAACCCCGGCGTCGATTTCGTCAAATATCAGGGTGCCGGCGCTTTCGATTTGGGAAAAACAGGCTTTGATAGCCAGCAAAAAGCGGCTCATTTCTCCTCCGGAGGCGATCGCCCCTAGGGGTTGCAGCGGTTCCCCCGGATTCGGGCTGAAACAAAAGACAATGCGATCGGCACCTGTTGCTGCTGGATCGCAAGCTGCGATTTCTACCTGAAATTGCACTTTTTCCATTGCTAAAGGTTTGAGTTCTGCGACCAAGTGGGCTTCGAGTTTGAGAGCCGCTTCGCGCCGCAGGGTTGTCAGCAAGCTGCAATCGTCTTTTAATTGACCGATAGCGGCTTGATACGCGAGCTCTAAAGCCTCCATTGACTCGCCACCTTCTAAAATTTCATTTAGTTCGTTTTGGATGCTGTGGTAGTAGGCGATCGCCTCTGGGAGCGGGCCGTATTTACGGCAAATTTGCTTGAGTTGGCGAATTCTATCTTCTACTTCTTCAAGTTTTTGGGGATCTGCTTCTAATTCTTCACCGTAACTGCTAATTTGCCTGCTGGCTTCTGTAACTTGAGCGAGGGCGTCATTCACCATTTCTAAAATCGGCTGTAACTGCGCGTCGTAAACTGCCATGTCGGTTAAAGTTTCTTCGGCTTGACTCAACAAGTCGGCGGCGGATGCAGCATCGCCATCGTTTTGGTAAAGGGCTTGGTAAACTTGGTAACTTTGCTGCTGCAATTCGACAACGTGGCCCAGCCGGATCGATTCTTGTTCTAGGTGTTCCAATTCGCCGGGATCTTCGATCTGTGCTTCGCCGAGTTCCCGGACTTGATATTCTAGCAAATCGAGTCTTTGCAGGCGCTGCTGTTCCGACTGACGCCTGCTGTCGAGGGCGGTTTTGGCTTGGCTGGCGGCCAACCAAGCGATGGCGACTTGCGATCGAGCTTCAGTCAAAGTTTTGCCACCGTATAAATCGAGCCATTCCCGCTGGAGGGATTCTTGTCCGAGTTGGACGGTTTGGCCTTGGGCGGTAATTTCCACGAGTCGATCGCGAAGTTGCTCCATTACTTGCCGGTTGACTAAAATGCCATTTAAGCGCGATCGACTGCGCAATCCCCCGCTAGAAGCTGTAAGTTCGCGACTGCAAACGGCTAAATTTCCATCTATCGGTTCAATTTCTTGGGTGCACAGCCATTGGGCAGCAGTTTTATCCAATTCAAAGGTAGCTTCTAATATTGCTCGCGCCGCTCCCGTGCGAATCGCTCGGCGATCGACTTTGCCGCCCAAAGCTGCATCAATTGCATCCAAGATAATCGATTTGCCGGCACCTGTTTCGCCTGTAAATACGTTTAAATTGGGGCCAAAATCTAGATCTAGGCAGTCAATTAGGGCAAAGTTTTCTATTCTCAGGGATAGTAACATGGGCAACTGGGAGTTGGGGGTGGGAATGGGAATGGGGATTTTCCACTAGAGTAATTGTAATTTTGACACTATCGATCGAGTCTAAACATCAATGCAAAATAAAATTCTACTGCCGATTGCTCTGTTGAGTTTTGTCCTGATAGGAGCTTTCGGCTGGAAGCTTCACCACGACAAGCAGCAAGTCTACGAATTGACGCTGGCGACGGGTACAAAAACTGGTAATTATTACCCTTTCGGACAGGCAATTGCTGAGGTAGTCGTGCAGCAAAATCCGCGCATCCGCATTAAGGTGATTGAAACTCAAGGTGCTGAGGAAAATATGCGCCGGCTGCAAGCAAATGAGGCTCAGCTAGCGATCGTCCAGAATGATACGGATGCGGTAGCATCGGCTCGGGTAATTGCTTCGCTGTTTAAGGAAGTTTTTCACTTAATTGTTTCCGAACAGTCCGGTATTCTCAGCGTTTCCGATCTCAAGGGAAAACATATTGCTCTAATGTCTAAAGGCAGTGGTTCTTATAGTTCTTTTTGGTTTGTGAGCGAACATTACGGTTTGAAAGGAACTGATTTTATCTCGACTCCAAGTTCTTGGACAGAGGCTACTCAAAAGTTTAGGAATGGGGAGGTTGATGCTATTTTTCGGGTGCTACCTCCGGGGAGCAGTTTGGTTCGGGAGTTGTTACAAAATATGCAAGGTAAATTGGTGCCGATCGACCAAGGTGCTGCTATGAAAATTAAGCTACCCTATCTGGAGGCTGATGTGATGCCTAAAGGTACTTATAAAGCAAATCCTGCCGTTCCTGATGCTGATTTACCGACTGTGGGAGTTCAGGCTGCTCTTTTGGCACGGGAGGATGTCGATCCGGATATCGTGCAAGAAATTACGCGGATTTTGTTCGAGCACCGCCGCAGTTTAGTAGCTGCGAATTCCCTAGCGGCAATGATTAGTCAGCCAGGAGGTAGCGGGGGTTTGGCTTTGCCGCTGCATGAGGGCGCTCAGGATTATTACGATCGCGAAAAGCCAGATTTTTGGACTTCAAATTCGGATCTTATGGGTTTGTATCTGTCGATCGGCACTCTTTTGATGTCTTGGTTCTGGCAGTTAAGAGCGCGCTTTATAGAGAGGCAAAAAAATAACGCCGATCGATTTAATTTGGCTATTTTAAGTTTGATTCAAAGAATTCGCCAAGCAGTAACTTTGGAGGAAATTGATATATTGCAGGAAGAGTTATTTGAGATTTTCAAACAGGTAATTGTCGATTTGGATGAAGATCGCATCGATCCAGAGTCTTTTCAATCTTTTACTTTTACTTGGGAAACTGCCATGAGAATTGCGGGCGATCGAGAAAGGATGTTGCGACAATTGCGCCTGACTAAGAACGAACGATTTTAGATTTGAGATTTTTA
>JBOFTL010001056.1:0-11681 GCA_051652045.1 Microcoleus sp.
GCATGACTAATTGTCCTAATGTGGGATTTGGCCCTACTGTCGATCGGGAAGATAAAGCACCTTGTCAAGTATTTGAACCCTTGCGGGATGCGATTTTGTGGGCAACAATTTTATCCCCAGGACAAAGGAGCCCGCTGTGGAAATCGCAATCTCGAATTTTAGATTTGTACGGTGATAATTGCATTTATTTTTGTTACGTTCATGTGGGAACAGAGGTTGCTAGAATAGAAGTGCCGGAATGGGTAGCTCGAGATGCAACACAGTTAGATTTAGCTTTGGGCATGATGTTAGCTCAGGTACACAAAGGCGGCGGCTATCCGGTGACGCTGGCGGAAGCTCACAATCAAGCCGTGGTGACAGGGAGCGATCGAGGTCGTTTTTTTGCTTTGTTGGAGCAGCAAATGATTAAGGCTGGTTTGAAAAATGTGGGAATTTCTTATAAGGAAACTCGGAAGCGGGGCAGTATTGCTTGAGAGAACAATTTAGAGGTCAACATATGCCGTTAGAATTAATTATTTTACTTGCCTCATTGCTGGTAGCTTGGTTGGTGTTTAATTGGGCTGTAAAAGTTTTGAAAGCAAGTATCAGTACGGCGATCGCTTTGGCGGGAATAGTGCTGTTGATGCAGTTAATGTTTGGCATCGGACCGAATCAATTATTTCAGTATGTAATTAACCTGCCAGAAACGCTGTGGAAAATAATTTTTGGCAAGTAATCAAAGAAACAACGCACTACACGGATTAAGGCGGATCTACGGATTTCTCAATTCTCAACTCTCAAATCTCAACTACTCCCTTCCCGGTATAAGATTATGTACTGATGCTCTGTGACGGAGCGTATGCGTGCATTTTCGCGATCGTTCGCAATACAAATTCTTCGGGTGGGAAGGGAGTATGAGGGCGGACACGGGGGCACATGAACGACCTCAAACTCTCAGATGCGATCGGGTGTTATCCGAGTAAGAGGTCTAACCCTACCAACTGTCAACTGTCAACTCTCAACTGATTTTCGTACATTTCAAAAGGTTGGTGAATCCAAGGATTGTCTGCCAAATAATCTACATAATAATCTGGTTTCGCTACCGAACAAGCCTTATACCAAAGTACACCAGTCCGAATTTCCTCAATCTCCTCCCCGTAACGATGATTCAGCCAAACGATAGCCTCTTTTAAACTCACCCCAGAATCCACCAAATCATCCACCAGCAGAATGCGGTGGCCTAAACTATCGCCCACCATTGTCAAGTCGCGCGCAAACTTAATCGCACCTCGCACATTCCCTTTGGCCCCGCCGTAAGACGAGGCTGCTAAAACTGCCAAAGGTTTGTTGAACATCCGCGATAAAGTGTCACCCACCCGCAGCCCTCCCCTCGCTAAACAGACAATTCGATCGAACTTCCATTGAGACTCGTAGATATTTGTAGCTAAATCTTCAATTTTTCGGTGGTACTCTGACCAAGAAACGTAGAGGTCGCTCATGCCCTATAGGATTGAAATGTTACAAATATTATTAAAGGTTTTAAAAAAAATAGCATCAGCGCGGGCGAACTTGTCAGAGAATTATGAAGCGAGGGGAGGGGTATTGGAGCAATTTGCTTGGTTGATGAGTGCAATCTACAACAACGCTTAATCTACAACTTTCAGCCATCCCCGACGCACGGCGTGTAGCAAGCGGTTGATTGCTGTTTGGTCTTCTTCACTCAGGCAGTCATTTAACAGGGCTGTTCTGAGTTGTTGCCGGTGAGTCCGCGTTAACAAACCGGAGTGATATACCTGAAATACTAATTCTGCAATTGTAAATTGAGGTAAAAATGTTTGAGTCATCATTAGTTTTTCTTTGAACTCACTTTTGACAGTATTTACTTATATGGAAGAGACTTATGTGATTTCAATACATAATTCTATGCGATCGATGTCAGTCTCATTAGTGATTTGTGTCAGTTCAATTGAGGGGATCGCTGAATAATTGAGATTTGAGGTGAGGAATTGAGGGTTTCAAATCGATTTGAGATTTGACTTGGGGAATGAGAACTTGGGAATTTTATATTGATTTCAGATTTAAAATTGCTGGTGGCGATTGAGGTTGGGGTTTTAGTTGTAACCAATATTAAATTTGCGTTACAAAAATACTGGCTCGTCATATTTATTTTTGTCCAAGTGACAGCAAAAAAATGGCATCAAAAAACCCGGCTTTCTACAAAAACCGGGTTTCTCCCAAAATTATTTCATAGTAACTTTTTTTCATATTTGTCCATCGATCTTTAAGTGCGATCGAATCTTGACAGTGTTTTTTTGCGGGTAATAATTTCTTTCTCCTGACAGGATAGAGGGTAGAAATACTCTCCTGGATTGCAGCAATTGGGAATTAATCCAGAACTCTCACCCATCCACGGCGAATAGCGTGTAGCAGGCGGTTAACAGCATCTCGATCTTCGTCGCTGAGGGCGCTTTCGCACATTACTCTCATCAGCCCGCTGCTTTCGGTACGGGTCATATTGCCCGAATGGCTGACTTGATAGAACAGTTCAGCAACAGCGCAGTCAGATTTTAGAGTCAGAGCTTGCATGGGATTTCGTCGAACTCAACCCCCCCAATATGAAGCATTTGACAGACGATTGCGGTGATTGATGTCTGTTAATCCCTGTGATTATTTTCGCTGATTTGAGCGATCGCAGTCTGCTGTCTGATGCGATCGAGATCTCACAAGGCTAGCGATCTCGATCGCATAGCCTGTTCTGGCTCTTACGATCTTCAAGTCGCATCCCGCAGGAAAAAGTTCCTGCCAGCAGGTGTTTTAGCAGCGCGCGCCCTGCGGTTGCTGTTTCTGGTAGCACTCCTACAGGGGCGATCGCATCTGGCATCCAGCGATCGAATCGGATAATCTAAAAGGTAGGGTCGATCGACCCGTACCGTTGTCACCATCAATACGACGCAGCCGGAAGCCCCCGGTTTCTAATCGGCGATGAACGCGAGTAGACAGTTTTAAATGCCTAACACTGTATCGATCTAGAATCAGCAGCATCCCCACACTATAATCTCTGATGAGCGTGTGGGAAGAATGCAAGCGAGTTGACGACGCTCCAGTAATGGAAAATACTATCGGAATTGATATGGGTCTGAAGTCGTTTTTCACAGACGACGAGGGTAAAAACAGTTTCAAAAAACCTACCTATTTCTCCTTAAATATACTCACTTGGGATGAGATTGACTTGTATTGACAGTGGTAGTAGAATGTAAATAGGCCCGATCGATGCGGGTTGTTAAGGCTTAAATGGTGTGAAAACCATCAAACACTTGACACAAATCGATCGTTAATTACAACTCAATAGCTGATACCTCAAGGTCGCAAACTCTAACTGGGGAAAAGTGGCCAAGCCTGATGCTCGAGCCCGAGCCGAGCCATCAGCAAGCAGCAATGCGCTTCTTTTTACCTTGAGAAAGTTACACCGCAGACTTGGACTTGCACTAATTTTGTTCGGTCAGAGTAGATTTAGGTAGGTTGTTAGAAGCGGCAAGGTAGGTAAAACAATGCTACTTATTGGATATTTTTTCATTGCCTCGATCGTTTTTGCTGTTTGGTTCACGGTTTTTTGGAACGATACTGGAACCCCTAAAAACGACTTAATATCTTGGATTTCCTTAGCCCTCGGCCCACTTTTGTGGCCCATAGTTTTACCGCTGTCCCTATTGCAACTTTCCACCAGAAAGCCCGACGTAAAAGAATCTAAATTAGATTGACCCAAATGAGATTGACGAGCGGCAGAAATTTTTGGGGCGTTAGACCCTATTTTGAGTAATTGTCAACGATCGATTCTCAATTGCTATATAACTTAAGGTAGATTTTAATGCTCTGCTAGCAGGTAGGCTAGTTAGTAGCAATCGCAAACCCAGTTTCTCACAGAAACCGGGTTTGTCTGTTTTTACACTCTATTTAAACGCAGTATACCTCTGGAACCAGAAAAACCCGATTTAAGACTGAAAATAGCAAAAATACCCGAATCGGTTTTCGGGAACTCGATCGATTCTTACTATAGTTAGATAGACAATTATAAGTAAAGCCTTCACTATAAAACACGTAAGAAAAATTATGAAAAATCTCAAATATGATGAGTTTTCTGCCATAGCGCGATCGAGAGTCGATCGCACCAGCGAGCGGACTTTTGAGGGAAATCAGATTTGCGGGAACTTCTCAAAGTAAGTGCCGTCACGGTATCAAACTTTGCAGTTTACACAAAAGACAGGAGCTACAATGAACGAAATTTTAGAAAAGACAATCGATCGAACTCTATACCTGGTGTCAATTCTAGCGCTGACATATTATGCAGCTAGTTCGATCTATCATATTGTCGAGAGCGACAATCAAATCTACAGCTACGACAGCCAGATAACGGCAAACTGGTCAACAGCCAAACTAGAAACAAACCGCTCGGGGAAATAGTGCAATTATCTATGAATTTCACACCAGCAAAGTCCCCCAAAACTGCTAATTGCTAATTTATTGCTGCTAATCGATCGCGAAAATTAGCAATTAGCCATCCCATTAGCTAATCCAATTAGCAATCCTAGCGTTACTTAAAATAGTTGCTGAAAATTAGATTTTGTAAAATTTGTATCAAATAATTTTATTAATTTTAATTATATTAAAAACTTAGATAAAACCTGGGGTCGATCGACAGCAAGCTTGCAGGTGGGGACTAAAATCCCAGCCCGATCGACCCCAAAATAGAGTTTTTCCGGATCGGGTGTACAAAGCCTGTTTTTAAGAACAAAACGGGCGAGCTGCCATCTACCGGAGGTGATATCCACCTTCCGTCAGGCAGAACGATATCAGCTATTGTGGGGCAAAGATTGAGTCCGTGCAAAAAATTTGAATTTTCTGGGAACTATTGGCGAAACCCAAAAGTCTGGTCAACCAGACTGCAATAAAACATAGCGCAACTCAGTTGCGGCCCAATTGCGGGCACAAAGCGCCAGTTGCAACCAACAGTCCATCGGCTCGATCGAAGTGCAATTTCACCGAGCAAGCATCAAGCCACGAACAATTGTTTTTGTGTTGTCTCCCGCTAGTGTTTTAACTATCGCTAGCCGCACTCAAATTAGTTGTGATAGACTCGCAAGCGTTTAACTGAAATATTTTCGCTGGGAGGAGGGAGTTGTGGAATCGAGAATCCAAAGCAGACAGCAACCGAGCTTTATCGATCGGTGGATGCCAGATTCTACTAGCGATTTGCGACTCCCTGCGGCAATTTTAAATTACGTGACAGCCTATAACAGCCGGGTAAATCTGGGTCTCAACCGATGTCCGGTTCGATCTATTGAAATCCCGTGGAGGGAAAAGTGTATTGTAGAAAAGTGATTCTTGTTAAGGAGGAGTGTAAATGACCCAGGTAACTAACCCAACCACACCGCTTAGTTCAGTTCCTAATGGAACCGGGCTTGCAATTATCGGCAAGAATGAGCCTAACAGACTCCTCGGAAGTCCCGGAGGAGATGTCATCCTGACTTTTACTGCCGCTGATATAATCTCTGCTGGAGAGGGCAACGACCTGATTATATCGGGTGGTGGCAACGACAGTATCGGTGGTGGCTCTGGCGACGACCTCATCTTTGCTGGTTCGGGCAATGATGCGGTTGCTGGTGGTGGTGGCAACGACACGATTTTTGGCGGTAAAGGCGCTGACATCATCGACGGCGGTGAGGGTAACGACCTCGTTTCTGGAGATACGGGCAACGATACCGCACTCGGCGGCAGCGGCAACGATAGCGTCTACGGCGGTCGGGGCAGCGATGTTGTCAGCGGTGGCGAAGGTAACGACAGCCTTTATGGTGGTAGAGATAACGACACTGTTGACGGCGGTGCTGGCAACGACTTTGTATCCGGCGACAGAGGTGCGGATCAATTGACTGGCGGTGCCGGTAGCGATACGTTCTACTTCTTCTCCGCCGGTGGCGATTACGGTGTAGATACAGTCACCGACTTTACGCCTACCGAAGACAAGATCCGCTTGAAGTCGGGCGGTGTGTTCAGCAGTTTGGGTAGCACCTTCGATGCCAGCGAGTTTGTTGTGGTTTCTGGCTTCAGCACTGCCAACCCAGCAGCCAACACTGCCAACAAGTTGATTTACGACCCGCAAAACGGTGCGTTGTACTTCAACTCAGGCAGTCAAGTGCTGACTGTGGCTAACTTGGGTGCCGGTCTTACAATTACATCGAGCAACTTTGAGTTGTTCTAAAGCAACCGAATGTTGTGGGGCGGCACCGGATAAAATTCGGTGCTGTTCTCAAAAGCTGATAGTTTTCAAGAATCTCAACCTCATTCTGTTTCGGACAGGGTGAGGTTGAAGATTTCAATGCGGTAACTGACAGCGGACAGTTGACAGTTGACAGTTGTTTCGAGAGTTTTGAGTTTTGAGGTTGAAGCAAGAATCCTCATGCCTTTAGGCCCAGGAGTGTCAAAAAAGCCGATCGCTGAAGCAAGGGTTTGATCCCAATTTTCTGATACATTTCCCATAACCGTGCTTAAATAAGGATGCGGGATAAACCCTCAAGGTTTGTATCGATCCGCAAACATATATAAATCACGGATTTTGAACCGCAGCAAACATCAGATTCACACTCTGGGCTTTGGTTCTCAGGCAGCACCTGCCAACAAGGTTAGGCTTTAAAGCGCTTTACAAGACAGGCTGAAGTAATGGCGAGACGACAATCAGACAGCTCCCGAAAACCACCACAACAGTACGACCCGCCTGCCAAACCAGTGGCACAGCTAAGTGCGCAGGCTGCGGGAGATTTTAGTTCCCCAGCAGCGGTAGGGCCGATCGAGGGCAAAAGAACTTTTTGGCAGTGGCAACTCATCTGGCTGAGTCTTCTAGTGGGATTTGGAATCACGGGTGCCGCTGCATTTTTATGGTTGCTGACGATGCCGCCACCGCCAAACTGCCAGCAACTGTCTCCCCTAGCGGCGGACGGAGAGCGCCTTTATTGCGCCCAGCAAGCAGCTAAGTCGGGCAAGCTAGAACAACTAGAATCGGCAATAGCTTTGGTGCAAAGTTGGCCGAAAGAACATCCGCTATATCCCCAAGGGCAACAGTTGATCGGGGAATGGTCGAAAGCGATTCTGGGTTTCGCCAAGGCAAAAATAGAAGTGGGAGATTTGCCAGGAGCTCTGGCGATTGTGGCAAAAATTCCCAAAACCAGTCCGTCTTACCCGGAGGTACAGGAATCTGTTGCTGCTTGGGAGAAAAATTGGCAGGAAGGCCAAAAGCTCTACGATACAGCCGTAGCAGCTTTGAAAGCAGAGGATTTGAGGAAAGCGTGGGATTACGCTCAAGCTCTGTACAAGTTGGAAAATATCTTCTGGAGTCAGAAACGCTACAACGAACTCATCCAGCAGATAGCTTTGGAAAGAAACGGCTGGCAGCGCTTGGAAGAAGCTAGGGAATTGGCGAAGGAGGCGACTCCGCAGAAGTTTGCAGAGGCGATCGTCCTGGCTCGCAAAATCGACCCTAAGTTATTCGCTTACAAGAAAGCAGAAGAGGAAATCGTCGCTTGGAGCCGCACGTTGCTGGCAATGGCAACTAAGCGCTTGGAGGCTAAAGATTTGCCGGGAACGATCGCTGCTGCTTCTGTGGTTCCAGGCGATTCACCACTATTCGCAGAAGCTCAAGATTTGATGCAGTTGGCTCGGGCGAAGGCAGTGACGTGGGATCAGTCGATATCGACGCCTCTGGCTCAACACATCTTTAACTTGCTCGAAGGCAAGGGAGCTGCCCGTCAAATAGCTCCGGGACGCCCGCTGTACAAGCAGGCTCAAACTCAAATTGAAAATTTGGACGTACAGTTTCAGGATTTGGTGCGCCTGCAAGTGGCAAGCACGCTTGCCAGTTTCGGTCAATCACTGACTTTTGCAATGGCGATCGACCAAGCGCAACAGATCGGACCCAAACAGCTCCGCCGGGTTCACGCTCAAACTTTAATCGCTACTTGGCGTCGGGAAATTCAGCGCGTCGAAGACCAATCTTTTATCATGCTGGCAAAACAGTTGGCAGAACCGGGAACGGTTGAAGGATTGAGGGCGGGAATGGCTCAGGCAGTTCTGATCTCGCTCAATCGCCCCCGCCGGGTAGAGGCACAAACTTTGTTGGCGGCTTGGGCGAAACGCATTGAAGTGGTTGAAGACCAACCTTTTTTGGACGCAGCACTGGCCCTGGCAAAGCAAGGAAAGCTCGGCGAGGCGATCGACAAAGCTTCAGAAATCAAGAGCGGTAGAACTCTGTACGCTAAAGCTCAGGATAATGTCTATAAATGGGTGAGCGAACTGCAAATCGCTCAGGACAGACCG
Organism: Microcoleus sp.; assembly: GCA_051652045.1. Lineage (GTDB taxonomy): Bacteria > Cyanobacteriota > Cyanobacteriia > Cyanobacteriales > Microcoleaceae > Microcoleus. The sequence goes on from JBOFTL010001056.1 coordinate 8,341, forward strand.
ATTCTCGATCGAGCTGCTGAATTGGCTTCTCAAGGCCGTCTCTCGGCAGCTATTAATGTGGCTTCTCAAATCAGTTACGGTAGGGCGCTGCATTCAGAGGCTGCAAGCTCGATCGGGCGCTGGAGTGCCGAACTCGGTGCTAACAGCGCTCCCCCGCCTGCTGCAGCACCCGTTCGTGAAGCCGCACCAGCCCCAGCCGAACAATACGCGCCACCACCCCAGGAGCAATACGCGCCACCGCCCCAGGAAGAGTACGTACCGCCTCCCGCCCCAGCTCCCGAACCGGAGCCTTATTATCCACCAGCCAGACAAGAAGCTCCGGCTCCCGAGCCAGAGTCTTACAATCCGCCGGCACGGGAACCGGAGCCTTACTATCCGCCAGAGCCGGCTCCAGAACCTTACTACCCGCCAGAGCCGGCCCCAGAGCCTTACTACCCGCCAGCCAGACAAGAAGCTCCGCCCCCGGAACCTGAGCCAGCACCGCCTCCGGCTCCTGAACCGCCTCCTGCACCCGCGATTCCAGAATCGGCCGGACCTCCTGATGCTAATTTGATTCCGGAGTAATTTGGTTAGTTGATAGTTGATAGTTGATAGTTGATAGTTGACTGCAGAAACGTAAGGGTTTGTAACAGTTGACAATTAATAATTGACGCTTGAAAACTCTCTTCTATCAACGCTTAAATCTTAACTGTCAACTGTCAACTGTCAACTGTCAACTGTTTAAGGATGACAAAACTCCAACTGCTGTCGATCGGCGATGACCCCATTTTCCGGCTGGGGCTGCGAATCGCTTGCGATCGCTATCCCGATTTGCACGTCGCAGCCGAAGCTGCATCCGGAACGGAGGCTTTGCAGCTTCTAGAAGCTCGATCGACCGCTTCCGCTACAGCCAAGCCGGGGGATTTGGTAATTTTTGATTGGGATACCCAAAATTTGCCCTCGGGCGAAATGGGACTGGGATTTTGCCGGCAGCTTAAAAGTCTTTACCCAAATCTGCCACTACTGCTGCTAGGCGGACTCCCGACACCAACTCTGCTAGCGGCGGCCCAACAAGCGGGTGTCAATGGCTACTGTCCTAAAGGTAGAGATATTTCGCTGACGATCGAAGCAATTCGCTCGGTAGCTTTGGGTCAAACTTATTGGCCGGCAGATGCAACTAACTCGGAACTAGCAAGTGATGGGGCGACAGTTCCCCAATGGGAAAACTTGGCAGCAGGTGCTGGGGAACAAGCAGGCAATTCAGCAGTTTTTCCCGAAGCGATCCAAAATTTGCTGGCGGATTTTTGCCGATCGGGACTGCAACAAATAGATGCAACTTTGGCGGTAGTCAAAGCAGATTTGCAAGAAACTAGAGCGACTGCTACGGAAGATTTGCCGTCTATTTTGGATGGGATTGTGTTGAACGGACGCCGCCGAGAATTGCTGGCAGCTCGCTGGATTGTCAGTCAATTATTGCCAGCAGAGAAGGAAGTAGGAAGTAGGAAGAAGGACGCAGGAAGAGGGACGCAGGAAACAGAGTTAACTGGACAGATGGTATCAACTAATTCTGAAGTACCGCAAGTTGCTAATTCCATAATTTTGACTGCATCTTCGGATTTAACAACTAATTGGCAAGCGAGTTTGTTTGATTCGGCAGCGTCTAAGTTGCAATTCGAGCTGGTTAATTTGACAGGTGTTCCTTTGGAAATCGATATTTTGCGATCGACTAAAAGGCGCGAATCGATCGAGATTGTCCTGAAAAAATTACAGGAGTTGCTCGAAGAGTTGCGCTTTTCGCAGGTGCAATCAGCTCAACTGCCAGAAAAAATGCCAGTTATTTTGCGCGATTTGTGGGAATCTGCAACAGTAGATTTTTTTGGCAAATACTACAGCCTGCCAGCTATGGGCGATCGGCTTCTTAGGGGCAGTCAAATTAATTTAAAACTGACAGAAAATTCTGCGTTTGCAGTTGGGGAAAATGGGGTAGAAGTTGTACCGATCTTGTTGGGAGATGCGGATGCCGTTGCAGCAGAAATCCTTGACAAAATTCCCCTAACAGCAGATTTGTTTGCTCATTTGCTGTTTCAAACTCCGCTCGTAGCTGATAATACTTCTTATACAGCAGGCAGCCCGCAAGCTATGCTGCGGACTGAAGCTTTGTTAGAAAATTTGGCAATTCAAGTTGCTAATGGCGTAGTGCAACCGCTGCTGAATAATTTTGCAGAAGTTGAGGAAATCAAACAAAAGTTTTACGATAGTAAGTTGATTTCGACGCGGGAAATAGAACGATTTCGGAATAATTTATCTTGGAAATATCGCTGGAATAGCTATTTTGTCGAACCGAAAGCGATTTTTGAAAGCCAGTATTGGCTGTTTGTTTTGAGCGATCGGGGAATTCAGAGAATTTCTATTTATGCTCCAAGAAATCAGGAGTTGGCAGATCTTGCTGGGTTGCCGTTGGCGTTCACTTTAGCGCTGGAAACAAGGGATGCGATCGCCCCTAGAGTTCGGGCTGCGATCGCGCTGTTGGGTACGGGTGTTGTTTACCTTTTAACTCAGGTAATCGGGCGGGGAATCGGTTTAATCGGACGGGGAATTATTCAGGGAATTGGTAATTCTTTGCAGGATGGCAAGTTGGGTAAAAATCGATAAATAAGGCAGAAGTCAGAGGGAATCATAGTAACGCTTTGGGCGATCTAAAATGTCTTGGGCCGTCGGGCGCGGTTGCTATATATTTAAAAGCTGGATATTTACAGCAGATTCCAGGTTGATGAAGTACAGTACTAAACTCTTGGTCAACTAACTACATAGAGCTACAAGATTGCGTTTACCACATATACATGGAATATGCTGTAGAAGTTAGATATTCAAAAGCGGGTGACGCGATTCGAACGCGCGACATTCACCTTGGCAAGGTGACGCTCTACCACTGAGCTACACCCGCATTTCCTGCGGTATTAACTATCATCTCTAAACTTTGAGAGTTTGTCAAGCCTTTTTCCCGATTTTTTTTTGCATCCACCCAAGAACAGCTCTGACATCAGGCAAGAAGTTGTTTCCTTTGTTCTGTTGAGTCCCCATCCAGCCCCGTGACCTCATCGTTGAGGGCGCCACGTGCTTCAACTTGGGGAGGGTCAAATCGCGATGACTGTAGTGACGATCTGGCAAATTTGTTAATAAAATCAGTAATTGTGGTGATTTGGACAGCAAGTTTACCAACAGCAAAGCTACAATCAAATTGAAATTTGCGGAAACACTGCTATGTCAGACTTAAATCGCGGACTCATGAAATTCAAGGGAGCTGACAGCCCTGCTGCGATCGCCATTTCTGCGATCGTCATTGCAGGCGGAATTGGCTTTCT
>JBOFTL010001057.1:0-4656 GCA_051652045.1 Microcoleus sp.
ATTCAAACTTCTGAGTTCCATTCAGGTCGGAATATTCGATCGTCGCGCCCACCTTCGCAATCCGCGCCCGACCTGTACCATCCTTGACTTCCCAGTACTTCCATTCACTGTTCTGATCTTGGAAGAATTCACCGTGAGCGTAGTTTGCCTTACTTTCTCGATCGGTTTGCCGTTTCGGTTCGGGCTTACCTTCTGCCGGAGTTGCCGGAACATCAACCGTTTGCGCTGGACGTTGGGAGGTACGATCGCCTGCCCATTGCTCCGGTCGTGCCGTTGTTACGTTGTTTTGTTTTGCTGCAACGCCTGCGTTGAGCATCATCGTCTTTTGTGCGTGCTTGAAAGCTTTGGCAGAGAGATAGATAAGTCTCTCCGAAACCATTACCTGAGTGGCGATCATCAACAAAACACCAACAAAGGAGACAGGGTTTGCCCCAATAAATCCAAAGATTTGGATGATGTGGTTTCCGAGATTTCCAGTAAATCCACCCACAGCATTTTTAAAAGCTTGCTGCGAGACAATAATTGTTTCCCCAGCGTAGAAGTAATTACGAAGCTCTTGTGATTCGGCTTTCGGAAGCTTTACGCCGAACATCTCCAAAGATTCTGCCGATTGATATCCCTGAGTGAGGACGTATGCCGCGATCGCGATCGTCGAACTCAGGGATAAAACTCCGTAAACAGCACGGGGAAATATGCCGATATTGTCTGCAATACCATTTTGAATGTCTCCGAAAAATCCAAACCATGGCGGCATTAACCAAACCACAGACAAGAAGACTAGTAATGCAAATAAGATTGCGGATAATCCAAAGAAAAAGACCGTAACGAACGACACTCTGCCCCAGGCTGCTACCTGATGACCGTTAACTTTGGGGGCACCGATCGAACTAATCGGACGTTGCCGCGATCGTGGACTGCCTTCTGGCTGTGCGTGCGATGCATATTTGTGGCGGGGCGGACGTTGAGAATAAGACATGTTTTGACCTATCGATAAAAGGGTATGATTACTAATTCCGTGACCCACTCTTGAGGATTCTCGTATGCGTCGGAGAGACCATAGTCTTCATCGAATTCCCAAAAGAGTGATTCCAAAAAAGACTGAAGTGAACTGAGACTGCAATCGGTTTGACCTAGTAGATCTTCGCCGTATGAGACTTCAAGACAAAGCATCAGATCTCACCTCCAGCTTCAACAAGTTCAGGAACCCAAGCAAAATCACCGTCATCGTCGAAGCCTTCACAGAAACGCTGCTCCGGATCGCCATTCCAGCCGATAGAACCATAATCAAAAATCAGATCGCCATAATCCCCGACCGCAACAACAGGCTGATCCATCGACCATTCGTTCGTGTTGCGAATCCAATTGAAGAAGGTTTCCCATTGATCTCCTTGAGCGCTGTCAAGGTTTCGGGCGAACGGTGCATCAAAGTCTGGGTTTTGCGATGGGATGACGCGATCGCCGTCACTGACATCAAACGGAATGAGGTAGGTCGAAACCTCTTGAGTGTCGGAGTTGCAAAAGTAAAAATATTGAGCCATGTCGATCGCCTTAACTAAGTGATTTGAGAAGCCCCAAAGGGCAGACCCGCGCCCGGAATCGAACCGGGCTTAATGCCTAACGGGTGAAAGGAAGAAATCCTTGCACATACTCTTCCCGAGTCGCTGAATCATCATGAGCCGATCGATGGACCTAACCAGACATCGCAGATCCACTCTTCAAAAGTGTCGGGAGAATTTAGATTCCAGTGAATCGAACGGAGGGCATCTTCAATGTTTTGACCTTCCGAAATCTCGCCAATTTCATCGACATCGTAGTAAACAATAAAATTCATACCTGCCCCTTCCAGATTTTTCTGCACAGATGAACGATCGCTTTATCTTCGTATTCATAGCCTTTGAATGTGGCTTTGTATCCTGCCGTTTTGCCTCCGATCGTCACTTCTTGAAAGTCAACATCTTCAAAAATGGCTCTAGCCACATCTAATCCGAGTCGTATTTTTGGGAATGCCATTACTGAACCTGCTGATCCTGTTCTAAATTTGCTTCGGGTTTTGGTCGTTCGAGTTGTTCCGGTGGTGTCGAATAAAGATCACCGTTTTGGAACTTTCGGAATGATTTGATTTGATCGGGGGTCATTTGTGGAAGATGCTTAGCCTTCGGATTCCAAGGGTTGACCGCTAGTCCCTCTTCATCAACCATTGCGATCGTCCCAACCTCATCCACAACTAGAATTCCTGCCGCAGGAGTTAATCCAGTTGATCCACCAACCGTGATTTTGGAACCCGGCTTGACGATTGATCGCATAGTCCGCAATTTGTTTTTCGTCGCAGATCCGCTAATCTGCTTCGTTAGCATAATTACGGTTTCAGGTTTCTTGAGAAGATCAGCCAAGTTCTTGGCATGATCTCTTTTCTCTTGGAGCAGTTCGGTCGAGGATTGAATTGCTCCTTGCTTGTCAGCCGATGCCGTCGCACCGCGCCGCATGTTTTCCGTAATTGAGGTTGCTGACATGCCAAGTGAAACAACGACGCAAACCCCCAACACAGCGCCGCAACTGTTGATGAAATTCATTTAAAAAGCTCTTCGCAAATACGATCGGGGATTAGCAGCATTGAAATGTCGAGATTCAATTCATCGCATTCAGCCCGAAACTCATACTCTTGACGATCGTCCGCGAACGCAACAACGAAGGACACACTAGAGCCGGGATAAATATCGGCCCCAACTTCAATTGCAAGGGACCATGCCTGCATAACTTCGTCGTTTTCGAGGCCTGCTAAAGCTCGAAGGCTTGTGACAATATATGAAATCATGACGCTTTAAAACTCCACTCACTACTAGATTTAAATGTCGAAAAAAGCTGTGATGCCGACTCGTCACTCATCGGCTTTAACGATGGGTTCAGCGCATACCGCAAATCATCCAAAGCTTGAATCAGTTCAGGAGTTCCAGACCCCGCCGGGACCGATCGGCTTACCTGAGAAATAATCCTTGCCAACCGATCGATCGGATTAGCTGCGGTCATGATGTCCTGAACGATTGCTGCATCATCCTTCGCAAAGGCTGTGAGGACGGCAGTCACCGATTCGTCAACGATCGCTTGATTTTCAGTGGCGATCGTTTTGATAGATTCGATCGCCTGGGGAATAGATGCGGCGATCGCTGTTGGTCGTTTGCGTGTGCGTCCCATGGCATACCTCAGCAATAACTACAGACGAAGTGCATAAAATCAAATTGCATGGCGACATCCCAAAAATAATCAACGTCGCCGAACAATCCATTGAAAAAAGAGTCGTGCAAGAAGTCTGCCAAATCGGAATATTCAACCTCATCGATGTTGAAATCCACTTCATTTAGTCGATCCAGCAACCATGAGGTAAAGCTATTTTCTAGTGACATGACGACCCCCTAAAGAATTCCAGCGAAGTCGATCGGTGCAGCTTTCTCAGCAGCAAAGATTGAATCAAGCGACGGGCGGGAATCCATTGCAGGGATTGCAGCCTCAAGAATCGAAGCCACCGTGATACCTTTCTCCGCCAAAGCCTCAGTCATCTGAGCCGAGCGCTCTTGTGCCAGACCGACCGTCTTGAGAGTCCGAACCACGGGGTTCATGAGTTGAGTTAGTGCCGCAACGTCGGCGGTGACTTCCTTCGCGATCTTATTAGCGACATCACCCACAACATCGACATCAGAAGCGCTTATCTCTAAGGCTTCGAGAACTTGAGGCTGAGTAGACTGCTGTGCAACTTGCTTGACCTCGATGGCAGCTTCGTCACGTCGGATTGCCAGTGCTTCATCAGCCTGCTTCATTTTGGTGCTTCGACGAGTCTTAGCTGTAGCCTTCGTCGCCTTGTCTGCAACGACAGGAGCCGAAGATTTCGGAGTGGCGATTGCCATCTTGCCGCCGTTGATTTTCTCACCAATTTTCGAGAGCATCGAAGGGTTGATGTCACCCATTCCTTCGATCGCTTTTTCAACTTGAGCCTCGGTTGCGTTTAGCGCTTGAGCGATTTCTTTAACATGCATTTTGGTTACCCCGTCGATTAACTAAGTGATTACCGGGCTGCTTGCCCGACAAAATCAATATAGCAAACCTTCACCAAAAGCGCAACAAATTATTCACCAAACAGCAAGACAAACATTCACCGATCGCTCAAACGCTTGGTAGTTCGTCGATGTCGCGTTCACCGATCTAGCGGAATCGGATAATCGGTGAATGTTTTGTTGATTTCTTGATAGAGATCGGATACATTTAGGTTGTACACGAGGGCTGAATATGCTACTGCTGAAAGATTATTTAAACAATAAGGACAAGAAAGGGGGTAATCTGACGGTTCACACGCCCTTCCTTTGGAGCCAGCTTGCAGAGATTCGAGGATGTGTCCCGTCGATGCAATATAAGGCACGCTGGAAATACCTGGCTGGATGCTCCAAGCTGAAGAAAGGGAAGTCCGGTGAAACCCCTCAGGCGATCGTAGATGGTCGCCACTACCTCACCCCAAGAGAAGCGGCTTCAGTCGTTATGCTGGCCCTGTGGGATTCAGAGGTTCGAGAACTGGTGGATCCCGAGCTGGGATCCGAAGCGATCGAGGCGCACCAGGTGGAAGAATTGTTCGATCGATGGATGCGCGAAAAAGTCTCTGATAAGGCAAAGGCC
>JBOFTL010001058.1:0-5155 GCA_051652045.1 Microcoleus sp.
AAGCTGAATTATAATTCAAATAGTTAGGGGCGGGTTTATCTACAGCAGTTTTCATGTAGGTGAGGTACAGAAAAATCGCAGGTAGGGACACGGCACTGCCGTGTCCTTGGGGGGATTATCCGATAAGCGGACCTACTTCGTTCTGGGTACAATCTGCTTGATATAATTCGGCGGTTGAAACCGATGCAGGGGGTGCAAAATCGAATGTACTCTCACCTTGCTATTTTCACTCCCAACTACACGCACAAAGTCCGCGCAACGCGAGACTAATACATATGAATGGAATTTGCACTCTTGCTAACGATACTGTTTGCGACCAATTAATTGCCTTACTCAACAGCATTGAAGTTATTTTAGGCTCCAATATTCCCGTCTGCATTTATCCTTTTGATAATCAAATCCAGCGAATCAAAACAGAAATTGCCAACCGTCCCAATGTGTTTATTTATGAAGATAATGCCTCAATTCAGCAGTGGGATGAATTCATGCAAGCCGCCGCACCCGAACGTTTGAATCGCAAAAAATTCCGGCTTTACGGGGCGCACCGCCGCTTTTGCGCCTTTGACGGCCCGTTTGCTAAGTTTATCTACATGGATGCGGATACTTTGGTGATGAATTCGCTCGATCTAATTTTTCAACAGTTAGATTCATCGGATTTTGTGGTTTACGATTTTCAATTTCGCGACCCAACTAAAGTATACAACATTCAGTCACCAAAACTCTTTGAAGTTTTCGATCGCGATCGCATAAACTCGGAAATATTTTGTTCTGGATTTTACGGTAGCAAGCAAGGATTATTCGATCGAACTACTAGAGAATGGTTGCTAACTCAACTGCAATCTGGCGATGCGGAAATTCTCTATGCGGGTGCGGGAGAACAGCCTCTACTCAATTATATGGTGATGAAAACTCACATTAATAGCTATAATTTTGCTTATAGTTTACCGGAGGATGAGAAAACTGGGTGCAGCGTTACTTCCCAACATTTTGAAACCCAAGATAACATTTTGTACGATAAGGGCAACCGACTTACTTACTTGCATTATATCGGCGTGCCGCCGGATTTGATTCGGAGAGTTTGTACGGGTGAAAATATTGAGTTTCCCTATCGCGATTTGTTTCTGCACTACCGCTTTCTCCGAGAACCGGAAAAACGACCGATTTTTAATGCGCCGCCTAAGTCTTATGCTGAAGTTGTGCGATCGAATTTGTTACAAAGAATTTTGAGAAAATTGAGGATAAATGTTTGATGTAATTAAGATAATGTAAACCTTTCAATAAACCTGTAGGGGCGGGTTAGCTAACGTTCAAAAACGTAGCAAACAGCTTAAATAGACCCACCCCCACCCACGAATAACCTTCAAAAAACTCCCCTATTGATATTTGTAAGTTTTATAATTATTAAACCGCAGAGGACGCAGAGGACGCAGAGGACGCAGAGAGATGAGAGAGATGAGCGATTTTGATGTTGATGGATTGAAGGTGAGTCGCGGTATTTATATTGTGGCTAATGATAAGGTAATAGAAAGCGCGATCGCCCTACTGAACAGCATACGTTTGTACAACAGTCAAGTGCCAATTTTTTTAATTCCTTTTGATGGCAATTACCAGCAAGTAGCAGCCGCACTTAGCAGCAGGCACGATGTTCAACTGTTCCCGAATTTAGAGTTTGTCGAACAGTTTACCAGAGAAATTGGGGAAATATTCGATCTCACTTTTTTAGCCCTGCCTAATAAAATGCGCAAACTCATCGCTTGGTTCGGCCCCCTTGATGAATTTCTGTATATAGATACTGATATTATCGTCTTTGAAGACATTGCAGCTAATTTAAACAAACTGTCAGAAGTAGATTTTTTTTGCTGCGACTACCACCACCTCAGCGAACAACTGCGCAATGTATTTTCACCTCTGGTTAAACAACAGCAAATTTTTACTGACTCGCAGCTTCAAGATGTATTCAACAGTGGCTTTTGGGGTTCGAGAAAAGGAACGATTACCGAAGCGCAAATGTCCGAAATTTTGCGCGAATGCGCGCAGCATCGAGAATATTTTGATTTTACTCAAAATGTGACAGACCAACCTATACTAAATTATCTAGTTCTCAAATTAATTCCCCGACGCTGCAATCTGGTTAAAACTTCCGCAAACGAACCCGGAAGCTGGGCCGGTTCTCCACATTTTCAAGAAATAGATTTTGTGCTTTACGACAAAGGTAATAGATTAAAATATCTCCATTGGGCGGGGATACCGATTAAATCGGGCAGTCCTTATTGGAAACTTTGGCAGCATTATCGTTACCTCGATGAGAAACAGCCCAATTTGTTGCAAAAAATCTTGCGCTATTTTTAGGGCGCGATCGTGCATTGTAAAATATTAAATATATCAGGTTCGTAGTAAGGACTTTAGTCCTGATTTTTGATGAGGACTGAAGTCCTCACTACAAGCCTCGATAAGTTAGGTTCGTAGTAAAGACTTCAGTCCTGATTTTTGATGAGGACTGAAGTCCTCACTACAAACCGTTTTTATTAATGGCGTTCGATCGGACATGATATAATATTACGTTCGGTGGATTGCCAGCAATAAAAACTGTATGACTAACCAAGAAAACTTGCGACGCTATTTACTGCAACTCGATAATCGCAATTACAAAGCCTACAAAGATATTCAAGGCAGCTACGACTTTGCAGAATTCACCTTAATAATTGATTGCGTTCAGGGAGATCCATTTGCTTCTCCCAGTAAATTTAGAGTGCAAGTTCCGCCGCATATCGCTCGATTTCCCAGCGAACTTTTTAGTTCCCGCAGTCGAGAAATTGCCCTCCGAGATTATCTAACCCGCCAGTTCGATCGAGCAGCCAGCAACATCAGCAGCAAGCGAGGTAGCGGTAAAAGCGGTGCGATATGCGTGACTCGCTGCGGACAAGAAGTTTTAGCCAGAACTTCTGCATTTATAATACCATCAACTCTCGATCGAAGCCACAAAAAATTTATTGCATCCCCAACACCTTCAGATACAGAAGCAGATAAATTAGGAGGAGTAGAATTGCGATTTACTGTCGGACTTCCGGCAGGCGGGCGCACCATTTTAGGCAGGCAAGCTGCTGAAATGCTGTGCGAAGATATCCCCGAAATTGTCAGAAAAGCTCTCAAGTACGCCAACTTAAATGCTGCCGAATGCCTCCGTCACGTCGAAACTGTAGAAGATGCTGAATGGCTGCGGCAGCAGTTAGCTGCAAGGGGATTAGTCGCTTTTGTTGCTGATGGTTCTATTTTACCCCGACGCAGTGGCGTTGACGATCGCCCTTTGTTAAAAGACGCAGTTTCTTTTCAATCGCCACCGTCATTGAAAGTTGAGTTTGACTGTCCGAATCACGGCTTAATTTCAGGTATGGGAATTCAGGCAGGAATTACTTTAATTGTTGGTGGCGGGTATCACGGTAAATCGACTTTACTCAGGGCGATCGAATTGGGTATTTACAATCGCATTCCTGATGACGGACGCGAATTTGTCATCACTAATCCGGCGGCGGTTAAAATTAGAGCTGAAGATGGTAGAAGTGTTGTAGGAGTAGATATTTCTCCTTTCATCAACCATTTGCCGCAGGGAAGAGACACAGTTCAATTTTCGACTGAAAATGCTAGTGGCAGCACTTCGCAAGCTGCTAATATTATCGAAGCTTTGGAAGTGGGAATCGGGAAACAAGCTGGAGGAATGCACGACACGAGCGATCGAGAATTGTTGCCAGATTCAGAGGAAATCCGGCACCAAGACGAAGCGCGAACTAATGTTAAAACTCGGCAATTTATTGACAACAATTTTGAAGCCAATTCAGTACCTATTTTATTAATCGATGAAGATACGGCAGCGACAAACTTTATGATTCGCGATCGCCGGATGCAGGAATTGATAGCAAAGGAAAAAGAACCGATTACACCTTTCATCGATAAAGTCAAACAATTATATGTCGATTGGCAAGTATCGACAATTTTAGTTATGGGAGGCAGCGGCGATTATTTTGATGTAGCCGATACAGTCATTGCAATGGATAACTTTCAAGCCTATGACATGACAAAAGCAGCTAAAGAAATTGCAACAAAATATTCGATCGCGCGCAATCCTGAAGGCGGAAAACATTTCGGTGAAATCTCTCAAAGAGTGCCAATTCCTGCTAGTTTAGATCCGAGTCGCGGGCGGCGAGACGTGCGAGTTAAAGTGCGCGATATCGATGAAATGGCTTTTGGAACCGAGGAGATCGATTTAGCTGCTGTCGAACAAATTGCCGACAAGGGACAGTTAAGGTCGATCGCCGCTGCAATGGTTTATGCCAAACAGCAACATACCGATGGCAAACGCACTTTATCGGAGATAATCGATCGAGTGATGGCAGATATTGAAGATGAGGGTATGGATATTTTATCGCCTTTTCCTGAAGGTGATTTTGCCATGTTTCGGCGGTTTGAATTAGCAGCAGCAATTAACCGCCTGCGGAGTTTGTCAGTGAAAAAACTCAACTCTTAAATAGTTGACAATTGACAATTGACAGTGAAAGTATTGATGTCATTGCGAGCGCAGCGAAGCAATCGCCAAGGTTTGTTGGTTAGCGAGTTTACATAAGTTCCCCAGTCATCAATTGACCGTTGACAATTAAAATATGCTATCAAGTAATTACAACTAACAATTGCCAATCACTCATTTATTTGACAAATGCTATATTTGATAAATGTTATAATTTGATTGAGTTTTGAGGACAGCTAAAATGTTAAACTTAGACTCGATAAAATACTTCCCCTCCGCCGATGAACTTCCCGATTCTGACGACACGCCTGTGGATAACGAACTGCAAGAATTAATCCCCGGATTGCTCAAATCAATCTTGCTAATGCTGTGGGAAGAACGCATGGACTGGTGTTTTGGTATCGATATGGGAATTTATTACGATCCTGACAAAAAAGCCATTGTTCCCGATGGATTTTTAAGTTTGGGAGTGGAACGATTTTACGACGAATTATTGCGTCCCAGCTATGTATTGTGGGATGAAAAAGTCGTACCGACTTTGGTGTTAGAAGTTGTATCTCAAAGATATCGCAAGGAATACAGCGGCAAATTAGCTGATTATGAAGCTATGGGCGCACTTTATTACGTAATTTACGCTCC
>JBOFTL010001059.1:0-2033 GCA_051652045.1 Microcoleus sp.
AACTGATGCTGTTCGAGGATGGGTTGCAGGTACGGTTTGACGGCAGCCAGGGAGTTGCTACCGCCGACGATGAGAGGGCGCTGTCCAAAACGGGCGATGGCATTTCCGGCTTGTGCTAGGGCGTTTTGACCGCGCAATACACAGCCGGGAGCGATTGTCAAGGAGTAAATGGCTGTTGTAGTGGCGGTATCAGTGTTTTGGGTTTGAGTCATTCGTGCAATTCTTGAGATTTGGTGGAAAAACGCGCGAGCGATCGCGCGTTTCAACTATTATTTTAATCTCGATCTTTGCTCTGACACTCGCGGGATTGAATGAAATTTTCCTGGGATGCGATGGGCTATAAATCCAGTCGAGAATTTGGCACCCGTCCCAATCTGCTAATTGGTTTGAGGCTTTGCTGCTTTGGCATCTTCAGCCGACAACCCTTCACCTTGTACGCCGAAGTACCACAAACTTGCAGCAGCTTCAGCACGGGTAACGGATTTTTTAGGTTGAAACAAAGTAGTAAAACCAAAAACTCGCCGAATATTTGCCAAATCTCCATTATTAAAATCCGCTAAAATTGCCCGCGATGCTTGCGAGTCAATCTTCGACGCATCTTGAAATCCCCACTTATCTTTTACGGCTTCGATGTTAGCAGCGGGCAAAATTTGACGGGTGTCTAAAGGAACTTTCCAGAAAATCATTGTCTCGCGAGTCAAAGGTGCATCCGGGCGAAATTTGACATCTTTAGTTTGTCCCGAAAGCGCACTCGGAATTAAACCTGCTTCTGCCAAACCTTGAATTGCTGGAAAATCCGGATCGGTTTGCGGCACGTCAGAAAAAGCTGGTTCGCTAGACTCTGTTGCCAATCTAATTTGTTTGGCTTGACGGCTGGCAAAAATTTGATTGTTAGCCGCTACCAACCAGCGAGCATATTCGCGACGATTAATCACTTTATTCGGTTCGGGCAAAGTGCTAGCAGTTTCTAAATCGGCACCGGGTTTCGATCGCACTTTCAGCACTCCCAATTGAGCTAAATCTGCCGCATACTGCTGTAATTGTTGGGGAATTTCACTGTTTTGTGCGGTGCTGGTTTCCGATTTCGGTGAAGGCGAAGGTGTTGCCGTAGTTTCACCGGAATTAGGTGTATTTGTTGGCGGACTTGGTGACGGGCTAGATTCAGAATTGTTGGGCTGCGGGCTGGCAGCAACTGTGTCATTATTATTGCCGTATTCGATGCCAAATTCTGTAGCACCCCCTACTTTCTGAGTAGGAGAAAGCGATATAGAAACGCGCAAATCATCCCGCTTGGCAACTAAAGAACCTTGCCCTTCTGTTTCGGGACGGCTGACTATTTCCCACTTGCGCCGCTCAAATTCTGTGGAGTAAAAGTTTTGAATTGAATTAACCGGATCGGTACTCTCCCAGCGCAGTCGAACATTTTTTTCTGATGAATTTTTAGATCGATCGACTGCAATCAATTGAGCGTTAGGATAGAGAGGAATCTCCGTGGGAAAATCAGCAGGAAGTTTGGCATTCGTGCTATTTTCAACTGCCTTTACAGGGGGAGGAATCGGGACGGGTAGGGGGGTTTCTTGCTGCAATTTGGGATCGGCGGCTAAGGATTCTTCCAATGCTTTGCTGTTGGGGCTGTTAGCACAAGCAGTCATGGAAACAAACAGACTGATAGCCAGCCAAGTATTTACAGCCGCGAGGATGTTGGTTTTAATGGTTTTAGCGTTCGATCGCCCGCGATTGAAGCCTGGCCGTTGAGTAAATGTACTGTGGAGCATAAATCCCCCGTTTGCGGATATACTTCTAGGCTAGCGCAAATATAGCTTGTCTCAATAACTTGAGGTATATTGCGGGAGTTGGTAATTGAGAGTTGATAGTTGATAGTCGATCGATAGTTTATCTATAGATTGATTTATGTTATAATTTGAAGTTAGCTAGTTTAATTTAAAAAAAAATAATGCCAGCCAAAGATATTTACCACGAAACCGTTAAAACGGCCCTAAAAAAAGATGGCTGGACAATCACCCACGATTACC
>JBOFTL010001060.1:0-6045 GCA_051652045.1 Microcoleus sp.
CTCAAAGCCATTTACAGCGGCACCTTGACCAACTGGAAAGAACTGGGCGGACCGGATGCTAAGATTTTAGTGTTCGATCGACCGGAAGATGAATCTGCCAAACGCCTCCTCCGCAAACATTATCTCGGCAAAGATTTGCAGAATTCGCCGGAAGCAGTGGTGTTCCGCAAGGAAGGAGAATTAATCGCTGCAATTCAAAGCACTCCCTACAGCATCGGTGCTTTTTCCCTAGCTTATGCAATTTCTCACAACCTACCTGTGAACCGTCTCAATCTCAATAATATTGAACCCACACCGGACAATGTTAAAACAGGCAAGTATGAAATGGTACGGACGATCGAAATTATCTGGCACAAAAACGCTTCCGATCCCACTCAAGAAATGATTAGATACATTTTTAGCCCTTCAGGCACCAAAGTTTTGGAAAAATCTGGATTTGTTATCGATCGCTAGTATTAACTATAAGTCAGAAGGCAGAAGGCAGAGGGCATAAGAAAAAAGGAAAAAAGTTTGAGTTATCGAAGAGAGAAGGAAGGCACTACACGACGGATGAACGTGAATATACGGATTAATTATTGAGTGCCTATCATATATTATACCGAATCAGTAAGAAAGAAGAAGGAAAAAGGGATAAGAAAGTTACCTGTTGCCTGTTACCTGTTACCTGTTACCTATTGCTTGTTGCCTGTTACCTGTTGGATTGTTATCTGTTGGATTGTAGATTATAATAAATATATTATTCGGCTTCAGATATATGCGAATACCTATATCAGTCAAGTTGTTGTCTCCTTTGTTGGTGGCGTTCCTGAGCCTGTGGACTTCAGGCACTCTTGGCTTTGGTTATTTTGCTAGAAAAAATTTAGAACAAACAGCACAGAAGGAGATAGAAGATCGGGCAACTTTGCTGCAACAAGATCTGAAGCAAAAGCAAGAATTGCTCTATTTAAAAGCTCGTTGGCTGAGCGAGGACAGGGATGTAGTCAAAGCGGTTGCTGCGGGCGATCGCGATTTATTGCTGCGTACTGTATTACCGATTCAGGCATCTTTAAAACTGGATTTGATTAAAATTATTGACACAAACGGTCTAGTTTTAGTGTCTTCACAACACGGAAATCTGACACAAGCAATATTTGAGGATACTACCATCGATCGCGCCGCTAGTGCCGGACTAGATGCATCTGGCGTGATGCTGGCAAAAAATACGGCTGCACCCTCTATGGTGGGATTGATATCGATTAAATCTTCTGCAAAAATTCTGGCTGGTTTGGTTGTGGGGAATGCCGTTGATGACGCACTACTCCAGCAAATTCGCGGCAACACATCCATGCACTTAATTGCTTTCCATAGCGATCGAATAACTGCTTCTACCTTACAACTCGATCGCGATCGGCCTCTGGAATTTCCCCAGCCAGAATCTTTGTCTGTACTGACAGAAATTGCAGGAGAAAACTACTTAATTAAAACGATCGGGCTGCAAGGATTCGATGGAACAATTCTCAAAATCGCCGTACTCAAACCTACCAAAGAAACCGAACAAGCAGAACAAAAATTGTGGTTTTTGGTAGGTGGGTTTGGGTTGTTGGGAAGTTTTCTAGTGACGGGAGTGACAGTTTGGGGATTTCGCATCACGCAATCTTTGGGACGTAGGATTCAAAGTTTAACTCAAGCAACCCAGCAGTTAGCCCAAGGTGACTTAAGCATTCGCATTCCAGTTGATAGCGAAGATGAAGTGGGAATTCTGGCCCAAGGATTCAATATCATGGCAGAAAAGTTGACAACTCGCGAGCAACAACTCGGCCAACAAATGCAGCAATTAGAAAGCACTCTGAAAGAATTACATCGCACCCAGAGTCAGATGGTGCAGAGTGAAAAGATGTCAGCCCTGGGACAAACGATCGCAGGTATAGCACATGAAATTAACAACCCAGTTAGCTTTATTCACGGCAATATAGTATACGTCAATCAGTACGCGAAAGAATTGCTGAGATTGCTGAACATCTATCAACAAACTTATCCCAATCCTCCCGAGTCATTGCAAGCGGAATTAGATGAGGCGGAATTGCCATTTCTCTCTGAAGATCTCGACAAAGTGCTGCATTCGATGCAATTAGGGTCCGATCGCATTCGGGAAATTGTAATTTCTTTACAAAATTTTTCTCGTTTAGATCAAGCGGAATTAAAGTTTGTCAACCTACATGAAGGCATTGATAATACGTTAATGATTTTGCAACACCGCCTCAAAGCAACAGCCCAACGTCCTGCAATTAATATCGTGAAACAATATGGTAATTTGCCGAAGGTGAAATGTTATGCCGGACAACTGAATCAAGTGTTTATGAACTTGTTAGTGAATGCCATTGACGCTTTAGAGGAAAGCAATCGCGGACGCAGTTTCGACACCATAGTTGCCAACCCCAACACTATCTGCATCAGCACTTTGCAAACCGAACCAAACCAGGTGCAGATTATTTTTTATGATAACGGTGCAGGCATTCCAGAGAACGCGCGATCGCACCTATTTGACCCTTTTTTTACTACCAAACCAGTGGGTAAGGGAACGGGGTTAGGCTTATCAATTAGCTATCAAATAGTAGTTGAAAAGCATCACGGAAAATTATGGTGCGATTCTACATTAAGCCAATGTACAAGATTCATCATTGAGCTACCAATATCGGGCAACAAGCCACAGGAAACAGACACGAAAGGTGAAACAATATCGGGTCAATAGGCAACAGGCAACAGGCAATAGGCAACAGG
Source organism: Microcoleus sp. (assembly GCA_051652045.1). Lineage (GTDB taxonomy): Bacteria > Cyanobacteriota > Cyanobacteriia > Cyanobacteriales > Microcoleaceae > Microcoleus. The sequence continues at coordinate 2,758 of JBOFTL010001060.1, forward strand.
GATGAAACAATATCGGGCAACAGGCAACAGGCAACAGGCAACAGGGATGAAACAATATTGGGCAACAGGCAACAGGCAACAGGCAACAGGCAACAGGGATGAAACAATATTGGGCAACAGGCAACAGGCAACAGGCAACAGACAACAGGGATGAAACAATATCGGGCAACAGGCAATAGGGATGAAAATATTTCTTTTTAATGGTTGAATCCTCTCTATCGCATCTTAACCGTATTGCTAGTAAAAGCAGGCTTCACAAATTCCTCTTTTTCTGCCAGCGTGATGTAGCCTTCATCAACAGCTAACTGCATGACTTCCTGAAGAAAACCTCTGAGAGTATCTAATACTCGATCGCGATCGAACTCAAACTGCTTTTCCCAAGATGAATTGCCAAATTTTATCAAAGTACAGGTAATTTTATTGCCCGTGGGTACTAACTTAACAGTTAGCGTACAACTCTCAGCAAAGTCTATTTCTATTGGCTTACCTTGTGACAATTTTCCAATTTCTTCCGGTAGGGAATCCTCCAAAAACATACAGATATCAGGATCTAAAAAGACTTGGATTTTTTCATCGCCGATTTCTATTGAAACTCTCCGATCGCATTCAAAACAGAATCGACGGATCGCCATTTCAAAATCCGTAAGTTCTCCTAACGGATCTTCGGGAGGAAGCGCATAATTTTCCAAGAAACGTTCTTTTAATTTAAAATTAAATTTTTGACTGTTATTCATACTCTACTCTCCTATTTAATTATCAATAATTTTAGCTATTTACTACAGGATAACCATACTTCAGCGTACCATCACGATTTCTTTTTATTTTCGCGCAAGTGACATTTTCGGTTATTGTTCGATCGGGATGGTAAACTCTACCGATAGGACGTTGAAAATCAATGATATATTTACCGAAATATTTGGGTATCGATTGCTCGGCATTTACCCAATCTTGAGAATTTAACCACTGTCCTTGGTCTTTGTTGGAACTTGCAGCTCTTCCCATAAGTTCATGGGGTTTAAGTTTGGGGCCATGATGTCGATCTATGTGGTCGTAGGCTTTTGTCGAGCTAGGATTGTTCCACTGAGGTTCTGCTCCGCTACCGATCCATTCACAGCCACTGCCTACTTCTGTGCTTGAATCTATTATATCCTGTTCGATAATTTCTGCCACTTCGATATGCTTGCATTCTGTACAACATACATCATATTAAAAAGTGGTAAGTTGGGCAGAGTGAAACCTAGGGTTCATCACCTCAACCCAACCTACTGATTAACTTACGGTGTTGGATTCGGATACTTAGCGTGAATCGCATCGATTTCTGCTAAAATTTCTCGCTCCAAAGTTACCTCCAAACTGCCGAGATTTTCTTTCAATTGTTTGAGATTGGTGGCACCAATAATCGTGCTAGTTACAAACCAGCGCGATCGCACGTAAGCTAAAGCCATTTGTGCCGGACTCAAATTGTATTTTTGCGCGATTCCAACATAGGCTGTTACGGCATCGTTCAGATTAGTTTTATCGTACCGCTGACCGAATCCGGCAAACAAAGACAGCCGCGAATTTTCCGGGATTCCATGCAGGTATTTACCCGTTAAAATTCCAAAACCCAAAGGACTGTAAGCCAGCAATCCCACATTTTTAAAACGACAAGTTTCTGCCAAATTCATGTGAAATGTGCGATTGCTCAAACTGAAAGCATTTTGAATCGAAACAACCTTCGGTAAACCGTGTTTTTCAGCCAAAGTGCAGAACTCGCAAACTCCCCAAGGCGTCTCGTTGCTCAAACCTAAATAACGAATTTTGCCAGCTTTAATGAAGTCAGCAAATACCTCTAGCTGTTCTAAAATCGGTACAGTTTCTTGCTCTTGAGTGATGTCGTAATCCGGAGCGCCAAATAGCGGCACGTAGCGATCGGGCCAGTGGATTTGATAGAGGTCGATATAGTCAGTTTGCAAGCGTTTGAGACTGTCATTTAAAGCTCGTTCTACGTTCGGGCGATCGATCTGATTTTTCCCTTCTCGAATCCACTTTAAGCGGGCGCTTCTACCAGCGACTTTTGTCGCTATAATAACTTTATCCCGCTGCTGCTTGACCAACCATTGCCCGATATATTCCTCAGTTTTTCCCTGAGTTTCCGGCTTGCCTGGAACGGGATACATTTCAGCAGTATCGATAAAATTGACACCTCGGGAAATTGCAAGATCGAGTTGTTGGGCTGCTTCATCCACAGTGTTTTGCTGGCCGTAAGTCATCGTACCCAAACAAATTTCAGATACCAACAAATCACTATCGCCGAGTTTTTTGTATTCCATGAGTCCGAGCGAAAAATTCTCCTCTCCCATCTTACAGCGGAAAATGGATAGTTGACAGGGGAGCTTTGATAACCTTTGACATTCAACATTTAATAGGTGATTTTTGGTTAGTTTTTGGGAGCGATCGCCTATAATTGATATTCAAAGCTTGGGGAGAAGATTTAAACTCTTAATAATCGATCGCGAGCGGGGACGCTCGCACTACAACTATCAATTATCAACGATCGCGAGCTCCCGACGCTCGCACTACAACTATCAATTATCAACGATCGCGAGCTCCCGACGCTCGCACTACAACTATCAACTCTCAACTATATGAGCAGTATCTCGCCAAAAGTTCCATTTGCCAACCTCTGGCTGCAACACCAATCAATTCAATCTCAAATAGAACAAGCAATTGGTAAGATAGTGCAGAATGGAGACTTTATTTTAGGTCGATCGCTCGACGAATTTGAAACAGCATTTGCCGCAGCTTCAGGAGTAAAATACGGTGTCGGAGTAGCTTGCGGCACAGATGCGATCGCCCTCGGACTAGCAGCTTGCGGCATCAATCCCGGAGACGAAATCCTCCTTCCAGCTAACACGTTTATTGCTACTATAATAGGCGTTATCCGCGCCAAAGCAATACCCGTTCTTGTAGATTGCGACCCGGAAACTGCCCTGATTGACCTCACAGCAGCAGCAACAGCAATCACCTCAAAAACTCAAGCAATTATCCCCGTACATCTCTACGGTCAAATGGTGCCGCCTGGAGAGCTTTTAGATTTTGCAAAACGCCACAATTTAATAATATTTGAAGATGCAGCACAAGCACACTTAGCCACCAGAGAAGGATACCTAGCCGGTTCCTTTGGCAAAGCCGCAGCATTCAGCTTTTATCCGAGTAAAAACCTCGGTTCCTTTGGCGACGGTGGAATGTTAATTACTAACGATTTAGATCTAGCAGAAAAAGTGCGAACTCTCCGCAATTATGGAG
>JBOFTL010001061.1:0-2330 GCA_051652045.1 Microcoleus sp.
TCTGGACTGCCGATTGCGAATGTTGGTACTGGTATTTTGGCCGCACAATCTCCGACAGCATTAGCATCACCTCAAATGCTGCCCGTTACCGCTAAAGCTAGCATGGCCGATCGCCAGATCGAACTTGAAGTTGCTAAAACACCCGAACAGCAAGCTATGGGTTTAATGTACAGAACATCTTTGCCGGATAACAGGGGAATGCTGTTTGAGTTTCAGCCGCCGCGGCCTGTGAGTTTTTGGATGAAAAATTGCAAGATTTCTTTGGATATGATTTTTCTCAAAGATGGCATCGTAAAAGCGATTCAAGCAGAGGCACCTCCCTGTACTGCCGAACCTTGTCCCACCTACGGCCCCAATACGCCCGTTGATGCGGTAATCGAACTTCGCGGGGGGCGGGCTGCCGAACTCGGCCTCAAAACTGGCGATCGTATTCAAGTTGAATTCCTGTAGGTGAGAGACTGATTGCGGTTTTAGTCGAGTAGGACTTTGGCACAGAAACCGGGTTTCTTTGAAAAATCTCAGACGTTAGACGAACAATTTACAAAGAAACCCGGTTTCTCACCCTAAGATCTTGCATCATTCTCGATCGGCCAGAAAGAAACCGGGTTTTTGACGAAAAATATGCACTTTGATGCACAGTCTTTGCCAAAAACCCGGTTTCTGGCATTGGTGCAAGATCGTCGGATCGACGAAACTTCCGCTACGGGAGGGAAAGTTCGGTGAAAGTCCGTGACAAAACTTTCTCAATCGCTAAATAACTTCTCGCTAATCTGGACGGGAACCAAAGGCAACTTGACGGCTGGTTGCTGTACCGGGGGCGAAGCAGTCCGCTGCATCAAACCGAGTTCGTAAAAACCGCCACACAGCAACAAACGATCGCCCTCTTGCAAGTCAGTATTTCCCTCCGGCCACCGACTAAATTTCCCTTCCCGACGGATCGCCCGCACTTGCACTCCGTACTGCGTCAGGATCTCCACCTCCGAAAGTTTTTTGCCCGTCCAAGGGCTGTTTTCTGGCAGTCTCAGCCACTGACAGGAACTGTTCGCTTGCGGCACTGCAACTTCCCCTTTTGCCAACAACTCAAAACTGGCGACTTCTTCCGGTTCCCCCACCACCAACAATCGATCGCCCGATTCTAAAGCTGTCTTGCCGTTGGGATAGTCAATTTCCTCATTATTTTCGCGGACGATCGCCATCACGCTAACTCCGGTCAGTTTTCGCAAATTTGTCTCTTCCAGAGTCATCCCGGCGATCGGAGAAGCCTCTGGCAGGTTGTACCACTTGCTATTCATATCCCGGACGGCTACTTTCAACTCCCGCGAAATTGCAGCGTTTTCCCGTGCCGATCGCAGTTGCAGGTAGCGGCTGCTGCGGATTTGTTGCACTTCCCGCCCGATCGCCATTGGCGAAAGCCCCATCCCCGCCAGCAGGTGTGCCGAGAGTTCCAAGCTAGCCTCAAACTCCGGCTGCACGACTTCCCAAGCTCCCAATTGGTAAAGCAATTCGATATCTTTATCTTTATTAGCTCGGACGACAATATCCAAATCCGGCACTAATTCCAAAGCCCGTTTCAGACACAGGCGGCTGCTCATGGGATCGGGCAGGGCGATCGCCATTGATGCGGCCCGTTCCACTCCGGCGGCTTCGAGTACGTGCAAGCTGGCGGCGTTACCGTAAATATACGGAATTCCCTGCGATCGGCATTCTTGAATTCTGCTTTCTGACTGATCGATCACCACGATCGAACAGTTGCGACTTTGCAAAATTTTGACTAAATTTTTACCCACGCGCCCGTAGCCGCAAACCACAACATGATTTTGCTCTGGTAAGGTTTCAGCTATGTCTACAGGTTGAGATGTTCCCTCAAAATAGCGCTGCAAAGGAGGGAAATTTTCCGCCCAATTCAATAATTGCGGAACGCTTCTCAATACAAACGGCGTCAGTACCAAGGTGACTGCTGTCGTTCCTAAAATTAACAGGTAAACATTGCGGGAAACCAGCCCCATCGCTTGACCGGCGCTGGCGAGTACGAAGGAGAATTCTCCAATTTGAGCCAAGCCCAAACCTGCGATTAATGCTGTTTTCAACGGATAGCCGAACAGTCGGACGATCGGGGTGACGATCGAAAATTTGCCGACAAATACTAGAAATACCAGTCCCAGAATTAATTCTAGATGGTTCCACAGAAACACCGGATCGATCAGCATTCCGATCGTGACAAAAAATAGGGAAGCAAAAATATCTCGCAAAGGTTCGACGTAAGTTAGAGTTTGGTCGGCATATTCCACCTCCGAAATCATCAAACCGGCGACAAATGCCCCCATTTCGAT
>JBOFTL010001062.1:0-4108 GCA_051652045.1 Microcoleus sp.
CCGATCGTGCCGACATTGACGTGGGGTTTGTTCCGTTCAAATTTGGTGCGTACCATTACATTTGATTCTCCTTTGAGAGTTGTGTTTGGTTGGTTTTTAATCGTTAGTTTTTAGATTCGATCGGTGGTTGAAATCGGGTTCGATCGAACAAGAATCGGCAATTAAAACCGCGTTCGTCACACAAGACTCGGCGGTTGAAACCGCGTCTACACGAACAAAGTCGGCCTGGGCCGACTAAGAGTAAAGAGGGCTTGCAGCCCTTATTTGGTATTCCTCAGTCCGCGAAGGCGGACTTCGTTTGTGTAGTTGCGATTTTAATCGCCGACTTATTTGGTGTGCGATTTCAATCGCCGACTTACTAACGATTAAAACGGAAAGTGGAGGAGTCGAACCTCTACAGTTTTTGCTGCACGCTGGTATTCCAAACCAGTTGCCGTCCACACAGCAGCACTTTCCAAGTTTTGGGATTTTGCAACCGCAGATGATTGCAGATGACGCAGATTAACGCGGATATTTTATGGCAACATATATTCTGCAAATTATTGATGATGCTGCAAAATCTCATTTATAATCGATAATCTACAGAATTTTATCTCATTTTTGCAATCGATAATGCAGCAGCATGAAACCATTATTATAGATTTTTCGATCGAGCAATTCTAAATCAGTAGTTGATACCGCCTTGGAAAACAGCGGAATTCCCGCTCCGATAATTACCGGATTCAATTTGACAATTATCTCATCAATCTCGGAAAAAATAGTTGCCGCTAAATCGCTGCCGCCGCACAACCAGATATCTTTTCCCGTTTCCTGTTTCAATTCCCCTACCAATCCAACAACATTGTCAGATACGAGTTCGACATTCTCATCGGGACTTGCTTGCATAGTGCGCGAAAACACGTACTGTTTCAGAGTCGGATAAGGATTAGTCAAACCAATTTTTGCCCCTACTTCATAGGTGTTGCGTCCCATCAATACGGTATCAAACTGCTTGTTTTCTGGAGGAATTCCGAGAGCTTTTTGAACGTGAGCCGGAATAGTTTCGGGAAAAAACTGGAATAAATCGGCAAAATGTTCTCCTTCCATCGGAAAACAATCAAAGGAGCCATCTTCGCGGGCAATAAATCCATCAAGAGTGCAGGCTATGTAATATATGAGTTTTTTCATATCGAATATTGTTTGTTGAAAAGTTGTGGGAGTTATCTAGAGTGACACAATCCTAGCAAAAGTGCTGTGACAGCGTGCAGTCCGCAAAATGCAAACAAAGGTCACAGGAAAGCGCGATCGAGCGATCGAAAAGGGATAAGCTGGTGTCAACTAAACATGACTGCTTGAAATGGCTGACAAAGAAGAAACTGCCGTGATTAAAGTCACGGTTCCCAAGAGTTTGCACGAAAAACTGAGAAAAATTTCCCAACAGACTGGAGTTCCCATGTCCACTCTGCTAGTTATGGCGGCAGTCAAGGAATACAACCTTGTGGACGAACCCGAAGCTAAGTAACTTGGGGTATTTTCGCCCCAAGACCGCATAAGACAGATAATCAGGGTAGTTTACTGTCCACTGAAGATGACCGCGAAAAAGCAAGACACAGTTTCTCTTAAAGTCACTATGCCCAAAAAGATTCACGAACAGCTTAAAGAGCTATCAGAGAACCGAGGTATTCCAATGGCTACCTTGCTGCTCATAGCTGCCATAGAAAAGTATAACCTCAACGGCGAACGTCAAGACCCCTAAAGGCTGTCGAAAAGCTATCGCTAAGCTATCTAAAATGGTACTATTAGCTTAATACTCTAATGGAGTGCTGATAATGACCCAAGATGAACTCGAAGCCCTTGTCGATGAACTCGGCTTAGCGTCTGTCGTTAGCCTGTTGGCAAATATCTGCCATAACAAAGCCCGAGAAACCTTGATGTTGAAAGGAAAAGGGGCTAATCCTTACACCGCTTGGAACTGCAACGGCTTTTTGCTTAAGCAGGTGATGACCCGACTGCGGCCGACGTGCAGCTATGACCCCGATGTGGACCCCCACGGGATCTGAGGTTCCACAGCTACCACTGGTGCCAATTTAAATTGAAAGTCTGCGGGGAAATCAATTCCTTGGCTAATAGCGAAAGTCTGTCGGGGAATCAATTCCCTGGTTAATAGCAAAATCCGCCAGGGAATCAATTCCCTGGCTAATAGTGAAAGTCCTCTGAAAGAGGACTGAAGAACTCATTCTCATTAGTCCTCTTTTAGAGGACTTTCGCTTTGAGGCAGGGGTTTAAACCCCTGCCGGACTTTGAAACAGCGACTTAAACCCCTGCCGAACAATCGGTTATTATGGCCCTACTATCGCCCTTCAAGCAGTCTGTTTTCCCTCCAAAATATAAGGCAACAATTTAGCAATATTTCTCGCATCATCAATACCTCGGTGATGGGTTCCTTCGAGCGGCAAACCAACCATTTCTAGAGCTTTCGCCATGCCCAAACGTTTTTGCAAACCTTGTGTTTCAGAAAACATTTTTTTCAGATTAACGTGAGGATAAGCAATGGGAAAAGGTATTTTGTGAAAGTTGCTGTCTTGTTGAAATTGCTTGCGATCGAAATCTCCCCAAGAACCAAATACAGCATTTGAATAACCGGAAAGCCATTTTTTGAAAACTGCGATCGCTTCCGGGTAAATTGGAGCTGCATCTACTTGTTTTTGAGAAATAGATGTTAGCGATTTGCAGAATTCAGTTAGGCTCGGATGCCGGATCGGTTTGATGAAAGTTTGAAATTCATCAATAATATTTAAAGTTTTGGCTTCCACCATCACCGCTCCTATTTCGATAATTTCCATATGGTTTGATGGTATAGAAGCGCGATCGCAGCAAGTTGCTTCCAAGTCAAGCACCAGATAGTAATTGTAATGTTGTAAATTCATAAAATTAACATAAAATAATATATTTATGACTCTTTATTTCCTAAAAATCAAGCCCCTCTGGATGGAATCGAACCATCACATCCGACGTTCGTAGCATCAGTGCCATCTCCATTGGCAGAGGGAAATCCACCAGGGAGGTACTGCCCCTCCTATCCCCGCGTTATCAGCACGGTGTCTCGCTTTTCGACTTCTGGTGGTGATATCAAATCCCTGGCAAATCGCACTGCATCGGTAAGACACTGCAGTGCTGTGTCCCTACAGTTATTAATGCAATTAACCGAATTCGATCTGAAACGGAAGATGAAGGAATCGAACCCTTACAGTTACCTGTACCCTGGTTTTCAAGACCAGTTGCCAACCATTTAGCGGCATCTTCCATTATGATAAATATCAGGACACAGCACTGCTGTGTCCCTACAAATATCGGTATAATTAACCGGATTTGATATTGAGAGGAAGATGAAGGAATCGAACCTTTACAGTTACCTGTACCCTGGTTTTCGAGGCCAGTTGCCAACCGTTTAGCGGCATCTTCCGACGGGTGCCTGACGGGAATCGAACCCGCTATTACTGGTTCCACATACCAGCGCCGCGACCATTTTGGCTTCAGACACCATATGGAGTCAAGGAGAATCGAACTCCTAACTTCTTGCGTGCAAGGCAAGCGCTCTACCAATTGAGCTATGACCCCTTTTTTGGTGGATCTCGATCGGACTCGAACCGACATTTTCCTAGCAGCGAACTAGGTGCTTTACCAATTAAGCTACAGACCCTTTTTTGGTGGATTGCGATCGGACTTGAACCGATATCTTTCTAACAGCCAGTTAGACGCTTTACCAATTAAGCTACGAACCCATTTAACAGGAGCGGTAGGACTCGAACCCACAACTTTCGAGGTAGAAGCTCGACACTCTTTCCAGTTGAGTTACGCTCCCATTTTCTTTGTTCATAAGACTTCAGCACGAGTGGCCAGAAACCGGGTTTTTGCGCAAATATTTCGCCGTTACCGACAGATTCATTCAAAAACCCGGTTTCTTCGATCGCACCGAATAAGTCCTGAACTACAAAGTTTTAGACTTTTCCTGATACCATTTTTTAGCCGCATTCATCACTGCTTTATTAACTTCTTTCCAAGTCAACCCAGCAGCCTCTAATTCAGCAGCACTTTCTTTCTGCACGTCAGCCGTAAACCATTGCAAAAA
>JBOFTL010001063.1:0-3296 GCA_051652045.1 Microcoleus sp.
TTTTATTGTCAGGATAGGAAATCTCAAACTACCAAAATTATCGCTCAAAGGTTGGTTCGCGTCTGGGTCAAGGTACGTAGTTGCGATGAAAGCGCTCTTAGCTTAGATCGGGAAAGAGCGCTAAAGCGCAACTACATACCCTGTTCTTAAGGGGGGATCGGGGGTTCAAATAAAACACCTAACAATCACAAATCAAAGGATAAATGCCATGCTAAATCGCTTGTATTTAACTGCTATTATTTCCGTCGCCTTCATCCAACTCGTACCCGCAGATCGAAGCGCGATCGCCCAAGAACGCGAAGGATGTTTTCTGGTAAACTCAGCGGGAGAAGTAATTAATCTAAATCAGTTGTGTTCCCCTCAAGAGTCAATTCAACTGACAGGAAATGATGGCAAATTTATCGAAGACTACAAACGCTTAGCAAAAAGCTATTCTCCAGAAGCAACGGATAGTTTATTGCAAGCAGTCCAAAGAACACCCGGTCAAAAAATTGCTGCTGCTAAAAGAATGTGTGCCGAAGCAAAAGCGGGAGTATCTTTGTCAGAGTTTAAATTAAGGGCGATCGGGCAAGCAGCTAGCATTGAAAATCCCACAGCCAAAGAAAGTTTTCTTGCCGAAGCTGATATTATCAGTACCCTAGCCGGCAATCATTATTGCCCGGATTTGGCGAATCAATAAATATTAATCTAGGGGTAACAAGACTTACGCTAAATCCGGGTTTGTCACTTCCGTTATCAATTGTCAATTGTCAATTCTTGCAGGGCGATCGCGATTCCTTGTTTTAATTCGGGTTCCAGATTGTTTTGTTTGGCTAAATTTTCTAATTGCTGTCTGGCTGGGAGACTACCTAATTGTTTGAGCGCTGCGGTACAGTGCAGCCTGATGCTATTGTCTGGATCTGCTAACAGGTGAATCAGAGGAATTAAGGCTCTCCTGTCTCTTAATTGCCCTAACCCTAAAGATATCGATTGTTTGATTTCTGCCAACTGCAATACTGGATGGTTTGTTGCAAGTAAATCAATCAAAATTTCTGCCGCTTTTGTCCTGGCTTCTGGTTTTTCTACTCTGCCTAAAACAGTAACTATCTCTTGACAAATGGGAGAGTTCATGTTATTAATGGGCAAACTTTTGCTGGCAGTTGCAAGAGTGTTATTTGATAATTCCCCGCCGTCAGATTCTGGATTCGATCGCGCGATTAAAACTTGCTGCAAACAGTCTAAAGCAACAGGCGTTTCCATCCATCCCAAAGCTCGAATTGTTTCTATTTGTAAAGCAACCGGAGTTGCAGGCGATCGCAGCAGTTTTAGTAAAGCGGTGGCTGCTGCATCGGTTTTCAGCCTTCCAAGCGCGCTAGCCGCACAAGAACACACTTCTAAACGAATATCCCACAGCAGCGGTGCGAGTAATTTAACTAAATCGAACTCTGCATCTAAGTAGGGACGGACTCCTAAAGCTCGCACGGCTTCTTTTCTGACTGCTGCAGCCGGATCGCTGAGGGCGGCTACCAGTACCGACCCAATGCGGGAGTCATGAAAGCTGCTGAGGGCTTCAATTGCAGTAGCCCGAATCACTGCTTGCGGATCGCCAACCACGCTCAGCAGCGGTGCGATGGTTTCGCTGCGCCGAATTTGGGCCAGGGCTGCGGTAGCAAACTGTCGCGATTCTTCTTGTAGCAGCAGCTTGGCTAAAGAATCTATAGCTTTCAGACCGATATTCGCTAGCGTGTCTGCTGCAATTTGGCTCAATTCTTCATCGGGATGTTTAACTTGTTTTGCCAAAGCCAGAATTACTTCCGGGCGATCGAACTTTCCCAGAATTCGGGCGGCAAACCACCGCTGTTCCGGGTCTGCGCCTTCATCTTCTAGAATGTTGATTAACGGCACGATCGCCCTCGTGCCAAAATTAGGCAATATCTTAGCAACATCCCACCGCTCTTGAAAATCTCCCCGTGCCAAGACTTCTATTGCTAAGCTTACTGCCAGTGCTAAATTTTCTGGTTCCTGTGGAAGTTCGATCGGTCCGTCAGCCACCTGCTGTTGAGCATCTGATTTTTGTTCGTTGACTGATATTTGTTGCAAGCATTGAACGAGTTCTGACCAATTTTGGCGATCGGCAGCGATTCGTGCTTGTGTTAAAACATTTGACATGATTTTAGTTTGGCTGTTGTGGGGAGCGAGGTAGATACTTTTAGGCTAACTTTTGCTAAAGCTATCGATTTTTTGGTTTTTGTGTCAATCTATTTTAGCTAGCTAAATGTAAATCGAGCATCGATTTCATGCAATTCACTCATCAGTTAAGTGGCAGGAAGTGACAACGGATGTTGTAGCGGATGAAGCGGATTGATTATTGAGTGTTCCTCATGGTTCATGTCTCATTACCAATTACCCATTACCAATTACCCATTACCAATTACCAATTACCCATTATCAATGAAAAAAGCTCTACTACTAATTAACCACCACTCCCGCAAAGGGCAAAAACTCTTATCTCAAGCGACCGATCGACTGCAATCGCTGGGTTTTGAGTTAATTGTAGAACCTACAAATCATCCCTTGGAAATTTCAGATACAATTCGACGCTATAAAGATCGAGTTGAATTAGTTATCATCGGCGGCGGCGACGGCACTCTCAATGCGGCGATCGCAGGCGCGATCGACACTCAGTTACCCCTGGGTATTTTGCCGATGGGAACAGCTAATGACTTGGCTCGCACTTTGGGAATTCCGACATCTTTACCCGAAGCTTGTCAAGTAATTGCTAGTGGGAATTTGCGAGCGATCGACTTGGGTTGGGTAAATGGCAAGTATTTTTTTAATGTGGCCAGTTTGGGATTGAGCGTGCAAATTACACAGCGGCTGACGAAAGAAGTTAAGCGGCGTTGGGGAATTTTTGCTTATGCTTTTACTGCACTGCAGGCAATGTGGGAAGCGCGACCTTTTCGAGCCGAAATTAGAGCTAACAACAAATCTGTTCGAGTAAAAACAATTCAAATTGCGGTGGGAAACGGTCGCTATTATGGTGGAGGAATGACCGTTGCTGAGGATGCTACCATAGACGATCGGCGGTTGGATTTATACAGTTTAGAAACGCAGCATTGGTGGCAAATAATTGCTTTGTTGCCAGCGATGAGACAAGGCAATCATGCTAGTTGGTCTAACGTTCGCGCCTTGCACTCTCAAGAGATTGATGTATATACTCGCAAACCCCGTCCGATCAATACTGATGGTGAAATTACAACTCACACGCCTGCAAAATTTCGAGTGATTCCTCAAGCTTTAAGGGTGATAACTCCTGT
>JBOFTL010001064.1:0-4778 GCA_051652045.1 Microcoleus sp.
CTGAAGTCCTCACTACAAACATCCGATCGGACGCGATAAAAGCATTGGATAATATCCGTAAAGTTACGATCGACCGCCATCGAAAGTATAGCAAATCGATATTTGTGCACGATAACATTTGCTGCACTGTCAACTGTCAACTATTTAAGCAATTTGGATTCATTACTAACTCCAGAAATAATTCAGTTATTAATAAATTCACCTTCACAAATAATCGACTCTCGGCTATTCAAATCTTCGGGATTCCACACCGAATTCAAAGATGTCGAACTTAACGAAGACGAAATAGTGTTTAATGTCGTGTTATAGTATTCCACCGCATTATTCAAGTCCATCTTCGGCGCTTCCTTGAAGTACGAATTAATATCGGGAGTGCAGCGCTGTGCCTGGTAATAAAAATAAGCCTCAGCATTGATGCACATTACATGATAAAAATCCTTATTAGCCGCCGTAACATCTCCCAGTTTGTACAAAGCTAAACCCCGGTTGAGATAAGCTTTAATATAGCTCGGATCGATCGCCACGGCTTTATCAAAATCTTCGATCGCGAGCTGCATCTGTTTGAGTTTATAACGCACGCAACCTCTGTTATAATAAGCGTAGACATTCTCAGGATCGATGCCTAGTGCCGTATTGTAATCGGCGATCGCCTGAGTGTTATCTCCTAGTTGGTGACAAGATAAACCGCGATTTATGTAAGCTTTTGTATACCGAGGATTCAACCGCAGCGTTTCGTTAAAATCTTTAGTTGCTGATTCCTTATCACCTAAAAGATAGTAAGCGCGACCGCGATTGTAATAAGTTTTATAATTGCTGGGATTCATAGATAGGGCGCGATTGTAATCCTGAATTGCCTCTTCGTAATTCCCTAAATTAGCCAGTACCAGCCCTCGGTTGTTGTAGATAGCGTGGCTGTCAGGATTATTGGCTAAAGCGGAGTTAAGGTCTTCAATAGCTTTGTCGTGTTTTCCGAGGTGCCGCCAAGCATTACCTCGATTCAGATAAGCCTCAAAAAAATTAGGATTGAGATCCAGGGCTTGACTGAGGTCTGCAATTGCTTTCTCGTAATCTTTCATGTAATAGTATACCAAGCCTCTATTGTTATAGGCTTTAGCATCTGCAGGATTAAAACGCAATATGCGATCGAAATCGTCGATCGCTGCTTGGTAGTTTCCTTTTTTGGCGCTGTGCAAACCGCGCTTGTAAACTTGTTTAAGGTTCATATGTTAATTTCCAGAATTGCTTGATGCTGGCGGTTTATTCGTTTGCAGTCAGTTTTTAGTTGAACAAGCGTTAAACTATTCTTCTGCTACCTGTACCCAGACTAACTGCTTCGTAAAACTTACCCAAACTTAACTAAAGCTATCTTTAGCCAAAATTCAGAACTCAATGTTATTCAATTTGAGCCCTCGCTTGACGGCAAACATGGTTCAACCTCCTCTCGGTAATTAACTGTGGATAAGTTTAGTAAACTATTTGGCACGCTATGTCCGACTCTTCAGTTATTCCAGACAACCTACGCAAAACAGGATTTTAGGTCTATTTTAACAGCAGTGCGATCTTCTGGAGACATCCAGTACCTCGGCTCAACTTACTTTACCAGTTCGATTCTTGACAATATCCCGTTGCGTGAGAAAGTCCGATCGCAGTTGATACCCTGTTTCTCCCTTTTCTAGGATGAGTTCGGTTCGATCGGACAATTTATCTTGACACAGCAATTAGATTCAATTTTGTACGCACGTCTCTCTTGTAAACTTTATATCTTGATGAAAAAACTGCCCTAAGTATTTTCCGATAGATGCGCTCCTGAATGCAGCCGTAGCTGAGGCTAGCTATCTGGATCGCCGTATCGATCGACTATCAACTGTCAACTCTCAACTGTCAACTGTCAACTGTCAACTCTTAACTATCGATCGACTCTCAACTGTCAACTGTCAACTGTCAACTGTCAACTGTCAACTCTCAACTCTCAACTCTCAACTATCGATCGATTTCCTCTGTTTGATAAACTTTCAATTGTTCCAAATCTGGCAGCTTGACCAATTCTTTTTCTGTTTCCTTCACCGACACCGGCATCATCACGGGTTGGCGTTGTTCTATCCAGCAACTTGCTAGTGGCAAAGTTTGTTCCAAATCTTCCAACGGCCTCGGAATTACCATCACCGCGTTCAACTCGCCGATGCGTTCAGCTTCATACATTCCTGCTTCTACCGCTACGGCCACATCCGCCACCGCACCCCGAATAATTGCCGTGCACAAGCCTCCGCCAATTTTCTCGTAAGCTGCTAAGTGTACGTCTGCCGATTTAAGCATCGCATCGCAGGCCCCCACCATTGCCGGAAATCCGCGCGTTTCCAACAAACCGACGGCTTGAGAACTCAGCCGGGAGTAACTGCCGTTTTGCGAGAGTTGAGACAACCGAAAACCAATCGGCAAAACCACTTCTAAATTAGGCAAAGGCCTGGGAATCACCAATTTAGAAACAAACTGTCCGAACTGTTCCGCTGTCTGAGCTCCTGCTTCCACAGCCAAACGGACATCGGAAATTCGACCCCGGACGATCGCCGTGCAGTGACCGGAACCGATTTTTTCGTATCCTACTAAAATCACCCCTGCCGACTTCAGCATCATATCAGCAGTCCCGACAATTGCTGGAAAACTTGTAGTAGATACCAAACCCAAAGCAGTGTCTTTGAAGTATTCCGGGCGGTGCGAACCGTTATTCTCTGTCTGTGCATCCATCTCAAATCACCGTTAGAAACTTCTCAATATCAAAATTTATCTGTGCTTTTAGTGTGCCAGATGTAAAGGCAAGCGACGCGAGCTGCAAGATGTTTGATAATACAGGTTTGTCCTCAAAGGCATCCGAGATTAATTGGCAGCCAATAATATTAAATTACCTATTTATAATTTTATCCCGATCTTCAATAATTTACTGTTCGGAACCTTCAGAGGGAGTTTGATTGTTGTCCTGTGAGGAATTAAAAGTTTGCCTGTGGGGAAACAGCGTCCCCAGCAGCCGATTGATGTGAGCTTGTCCGTACAGAATGGTTGGTACTTCCCCAGAAGGTACCGGTTGTTCCTTAACTGCTGCGGGGGCTTCTGAGGCTGTCTCCGGTTCTGTTTGAGGAGGATCTTGGGCGGGTGGGGGTGCGACTGGTGGCTCAACTGCTGGCTCAACTGCTGGCTCGACTGGTGGCTCGACTGGCGACTCGGCTGCTGGTGGGCTTGGGATAGGAGTTTCCGGTTCTACTGTCGTTACAGCAGGTACTTGACGGCTGTTATCTCCGATTAGGGAACCTGCTGGCAAAACTTGCAGTCGATCGACCCTAGGATCGATCAGGGTAGTTCCCGCACCGATACAAGCATTTTGACCGATCGTCCCGGCACCAACCACCAATACACCCGCACCCAGAACCGCCCCCGCTGCTATTTCTAAAGTGCCTTGACGGGCGTGCAGGATAGCTCCCATGCCGATACAAGCACCCTGAGCGATCGAGATCCGGCTGTCAGGATCTGCTTGAAGGATAACTCCAGGGGCGATCGCGGCACCCTCATCAACAACCACATCGCCACTCATAAAAATTTGAGAGTTGCTACTTAATTGCAGTGGCGATAAATACATTCAACTTTACCATTTTCGAGCTGTGATTTTAGATGCAGGTAGTGGGTAAAGATTCCCATCCCGACATCAGGGATTTATAGCTGAAGGAAGCAGGAATCAAAGCAGAGATTTCAGCACTTAATAACCTCTTAAACCTCTTATCGATCGCTCTATTTAATCCCTCAATAACTCATTAATATTTGCTTGAAATTCGGCGGTTTCTGACAATTTACTGACAAAAAACGGCACAAAGCAGCAGAAAATAAAAACTCGTTGATGTGTGAATTTACATCTTTTGTAACCTTGATGCGGGGTTGAATTTCCCCACCAACAGCGGCTCCCGTATTGTTATGGTAGGGTTGAAATCCCCATCCTCAAAACTTCGCCATCAACTGTCAACTTTTACTGTCAACTGTTTGCTGTAAGCTACCGACTATCAACTATCAACTATCAACTATCAACTATTTAAATATTCAAATTCTGCCTGTTGCCTGTTGCCTGTTAGCTTTGCAAATCTCCCGCCAGCTCTTTGAGAACTTAACGGGAGTTACCGACTAATTGCTTTCTGACTACGGTCGCTGGATCACCTCTTCCAGAACTCGGCGCTTGGCCTTAGAATCGATACCGATCAAGCGCACGTACTCACCACTGTGTTGGGTCATGCAAGTTTCCAAAGCCGAAAACACCTCAGATTCGCGACTCGATGCAATGGGCGCGCAACTGTGCCAAGAACCAGTGCGGAAACGGCGCGCGTCAGCGTGTTCCGTACCGATTTTGTAGCCTTGCGACAGCAAATTTCGGACTTGTTCGACAGTTTTTTGGCTCAACCGCCCGTTGCCTCCTGCTGCCGGAGCAGAATTGTAGGAAGCTGTGGCACTTGTAGCGGTCGCAGTCGCAGAACTCGCCACCGGACCGTCCGGGCGCTGAATAATTTCTTCAACCACGCGGCGCTTAGCTTTCGGGTCAATGCCGATCAAGCGCACGTACTCGCCTTGGTGCTGGTTCAGTACGGCTTCCAAGCCCGCGACAGCCTCAGACTCGCTCCGTGCTTGCAGGGCCGGTCCGCTTTGCCAAGAGCCGGTGCGAAAACGGCGGGCATCGGCGTATTCCGTACCTACTTTGTAACCTTGAGCCAGCAAGCTGCGCACTTGAGCGACAGTCTGGGCACTCAATT
>JBOFTL010001065.1:0-5217 GCA_051652045.1 Microcoleus sp.
GAATTGAATTGCGAAAATCTGGAATTGAAGCGCCGATTTTGTTGTTGGGGGCGACGCATACAGCGGAACAGGTAAAAGCGATCGCGCACTGGCAATTACAGCCGACTCTTTGCACTCCGAAACAAGCTTTAATTTTTGCAGAAGTTTTGGGAGATATCGATCGATCTTTGCCAGTTCACGCTAAGTTAGATACGGGGATGTCTCGCTTGGGTACTCCCTGGCAGGAAGCGACGGAATTCGTACAATTGATCGAGGGATTGCCGAATTTAAAATTAGCTAGCATTTACTCTCATTTAGCAACAGCAGACAGTCCCGATCGCACTGCTATGCAAGAGCAACACGATCGATTTGAACGGGCGATCGCGCAAATCAAACTAGCAGGAATTAACCCGCCATGCTTGCATTTTGCTAACTCGGCTGCCGCTCTCACCGACAATAATTTACACTACGATTTAGTACGGGTTGGTTTGGCTACCTACGGTCTTTATCCAGCATCTCATTTGCGGTCGATCGTCAGTTTAAAACCTGCCATGCAGGTCAAAGCTAGGGTGACGCAGGTGAAAACAATTGCGGCGGGAACAGGTGTCAGTTACGGCTATCAATTTATTGCCCAAAAACCGACGCAAATAGCTGTTGTTGGTATCGGATATGCTGATGGAATTCCGCGCAATCTGTCTAATAAAATGCAAGTTTTAGTTCGGGGTAAATTTGTGCGGCAAGTGGGTGCGGTTACTATGGATCAATTGATATTAGATGTATCTGAGATTCCCGATTTAGAAGTTGGGGAAGTGGTGACTCTGTTGGGAAATGATGGTAAAAATCAAATTACTGCTGATGATTGGGCAGAGGTTTTGGGAACTATTTCTTGGGAAATTCTTTGCGGTTTCAAACATCGGTTGCCTAGGATATCAGTTGAGAGTTGACAATTGAGAGTTGATAATTGACAAGCGAGACTCAATCGCATTCGGACATTCCGGCAGGGGTTTACAACCCTGCCTCGCAGCTAAGGATCGTGGATTAAATAACTGCGTAGGTTGGGTTGAAGCATGAAACCCAACAATCAAGGGTGGCGTTGGGCCAAGCGTTGCGGAGGGTTCGTTCCTGGTCCCAACCTACAAAAAATGCAAGTTATTTAATTCTCATTCCTAAAGTATTCCGGCAGGGGTTCAAACCCCTGCCTCATAGCTAAAGTCGGTTAAAACCGACTGTTTTTATAATAAAATAATGTTTGATTCTAGTCCTCTTGTAGAGGACTTTCGATATGAGACAGGGATTTGCAACCCATGTCGGATTATTGGAGCGATCGACCGTATTTCAACGAGATGCTAAATTAGGTTAAAATCGACTGTTAATTACCAAAAAAAAGATGTTCGATTTCAGTCCTCTTGCAGAGGACTTTTGCTATGAGACAGGGGTTTGCAACCCCTGTCGGATCGTTGGAGCGATCGACCGTATCTAATACCCAATGCTAAATTAGGTTAAAATTGAGATATTTTACTTTACCAATTACCAATTGCCAATTACCAATTGCCAATTACCAATTACCAATTACCAACTACCAATTCCCAATTCCCAATTCCCAATTCTTAACTACTAATTAACATGACATCCAGCAGACTTCTACTAATAGCCCAAACCTTGCCAGTGCAATTAGATCCGCAAAGAATTCAAGCATTGCAAGTAGCCCAAGATTTCTCGACAAAACTGGTAGATTTAGGATTTAAAATCGTACCTCAAATGCTATGGGCGATCGGCATTTTGTTAATTACAAGATTTGCGATCGGGATTGTCGGTAAAGTTACTCGCAAAGCCCTCAGCCGCACCCAAGCAACACTCAGAAAATTTATAGTTCAAGCTGCTGAAATTGCGGTTTTAGTCGTTGGAGTAGTCGCCGCGTTGAGTCAGTTGGGAATTCAAACTACTAGCGTGGTAGCAGTAGTAGGTGCTGCTGGTTTAGCAATTGGTTTGGCTTGGCAAAATACGCTGTCGCACTTTGCTGCTGGGGTAATGTTGATTAGTTTGCGACCTTTTGAAGTTGGTGATACGATCGAAGCTGGGGAAGTTAAAGGAGTGGTTGACAGTATCGGGATTTTTTCCACAACTGTACTGACGGACGATCGGGTTAAAATTATCGTACCTAACAATCAGTTGTTTAACGGTACACTAAAAAATACTACGGCAATGGGAACGCGGCGGGTGGATTTAAGGATCGATATCGGAAATCGAGCGATCGCTCCTACTGTAGCCGAGTTTGTGGAAATTGCCAAGTCTCATCCGCTGGTTTTGGATGAACCGGCACCTACTTGTTTGGTGTTGGAAATTACTCCAGAATCAACTATTTTGTCTCTCCGCCCTTGGTGCGCCTCCGTGGCTTACGAACAAGTGCGATCGCAAGTTCAACAACACGTTAAAGAAGCAATGGACGCTAAAAAAGTTGATAGTTGATAGTTGATAGTTGATAGTTGATAGGTAGGGGCGGTGCCCCCGTGCCCGCCCTCTTAGTTGATAGTTGATAGTTGATAGTTTACCAATTACCAATTGCCAATTACCCATTACAGATTACCCATTACAAATTACCCATTACCAATCTAAAATATCATGACTAAATGGTACCCGCAGCAAATTCTCCAAGAACCTGGATTCAGGATTTCTGAAGCTGAGAAAACTACCATTCTTAGTAAATTTCCGCCGCCTGACGAAAGCGGTCAAATTTATGCCGATGGCGTTTTTGAAGGTGGAGGTGTTAGAGGAATCGCATTTTTAGGTTCCCTCCGTTGTTGTCATGATTTGGGCATTCGCTGGCGCAAATTGGCCGGCACTTCAGCAGGTGCAATTACAGCAGCCGTACTGGCAACAGATTTGTCAATTGATGACTTAGAAGAATTGTTAGGACAGCTCGATTACAATAAATTTTTAACTCAAAAAAACAGCCCTTTAATTTTAAACGGCGATCCGGCAGATGATTTGCAGTCTCCGGTTTGGACGCTGCTGTTTTTGGCAGTCAGTCGCCAGATGGGCGAATATTCTGCGCTGCCTTTTCGCCTGTGGCTGGAAGAAACACTAGCTAAAGGTAAATTGCGCACCTTTGCTGATGTTAAAAAAATTGCAAAAGACCGAGAATTAAAATTAGTCATCTCAAATTTAAGCCGAGGTGAAATGTTGGTAATTCCTGACGATTTGCTGCGGCGCGAAGCAGCAGATTCCCCGGCAATGTACGAAGATTTGGGGTACCGCAACGCCGAAGATTTTAGCGTAGCTGAAGCGGTGCGGCTGTCGATGAGCATTCCACTATTTTTTGAGCCGGGAAAACTGGGAAATGATTTGATTGTTGATGGCGGAATTCTCAGCAATTTTCCGCTGTGGATTTACGACAGACAATCTGGTTCCACACCTATCCCGCCCCGCTGGTTTACTTTTGGATTTCGATTGGTAGATACTGGAATTGAAAGTCAAATTAAAATTCAACATCCGGTAGCAATTCTGTCGGCTATGTTTACCACCATGATGAAAGCGAGGGACCGCTATCACCAACGTGAGATGGATAAAGGGAGAGTGATTAATATTGACGTGACTGATGCTAAGGTAACGACGACGGATTTTAACCTCGATGCAGCGCAAAAAGCTCAACTTTACCGATTGGGATATTTGTATACTAAAAGATTCTTTTTGAGTCCTAATTTTAGTTGGGAAAAACACCTAAAAGCGCGGGGATTTGGGGAAACAGCAGGCAGTTGAGGCGATCGGAAGCTGAAAGCTATATCTGGCAAGGAGTTGAGATTTTTTTGGTGTAAGGGTTTACAAATGCGGGGAGCGCGTGCTAGTATGAGTTACTGTCATCCTGGAGAGGTGGCTGAGTGGTCGAAAGCGGCAGATTGCTAATCTGTTAGGGGTGTTAACATCCCTCGAGGGTTCAAATCCCTCCCTCTCCGTTTAAAAAGTCGATTTAAAAAGTCGATTTAAAAATTCGATCGCAACTAAGATGTTGCAGCATTCTCAATAAACCATGTAAGAAACCGGGTTTTTGACTAACAATATTCGCTTTTATGCAGAGTATGAACCAAAAACCCGGTTTCTGACTCCGCGTGCAAAAGTTAAGTTGCAACTGAGCTCTTGCAGCTAAAATGTTCCACATATGTTTAAATGGATTGTTTCGTGGGAGAGGGCGGGTTCATTTAACGTGTTTGCCACACTTAAATTTATTGGCGAACCTGCCTATACAGGCATTCGATCCTACTGCGACATCTTTAAGATATAACTGTCAATTGTCAACTATCAACTGTCAACTGTCAACTGTCAACTCTCAATTGTCAACTAAGAGGGCGGGCACGGGGGCAGCACCCCTACCTCTGGACTCTCAACTCTCAACTATATATGACTTATTACTTAACTGCGGCATTCTATAAATTTGTGGAATTACCAGATTTTGCCGAACTTAAAGCGCCACTATTAGACTGCTGCGATCGCCACCGAATTAAAGGTACTATATTGCTGGCATCTGAAGGCATCAACGGTACTATTTCCGGTCCGCCGGATGGCGTGCGCGCCCTGCTGGAATTTTTGCGTAGTGATGTACGTTTTGCTGACTTAACTCACAAGGAATCTTTCTCAGAAAAATTGCCGTTTTACCGGATGAAAGTTCGTTTGAAGCGCGAAATCGTGACGATGGGAATTCCTGACATCAATCCCAGTCTTAATGCTGGTAAATATGTCAAGCCTGAAGATTGGAATAAATTGCTTGACGATCCGGATGTGGTTGTGGTTGATGCCCGTAACGATTATGAGGTATCTCTGGGTACTTTTAAAGGTGCGATCGACCCTAAAACTAAAAGTTTTTCTGAGTTACCTGAATGGATGATGCAGGAATCTACTTTGCGCGATAAACCCAAGGTAGCAATGTTTTGCACGGGTGGCATTCGGTGCGAGAAATCTACTGCTTTTTTGCGATCGCGCGGTTTTCAAGAAGTTTACCATCTCGAAGGCGGAATTTTAAAGTATTTGGAAACCATACCGGAATCCGAAAGTCGCTGGGAAGGTGAATGTTTTGTGTTTGACGAACGGGTTTCTGTCAGTCACGGTTTAAAGCCCGGTAATTACGAACTTTGTCGCGGTTGCCGCCAGCCAATTAGTGAAGAAGATAAGGCTTCTGAATTGTTTGTCTTGGGGGTGAGTTGTCCTAAATGCCACAATACGACAAGTGAAGCTAAAAAACAAGCTTTA
>JBOFTL010001066.1:0-4533 GCA_051652045.1 Microcoleus sp.
AAACTCCCGAAGATGCGCCGGTACGCCGCCTGCTGAGTGCGCCGAGGCTGATTAAGCCGACATCCGATACGGATTACAAAAGTCAGGGATTCAGCAAATATGTTAAACGGGATGAAGGAGTTTATGAAAATGTGACAGCTAAGGATGGTGAAAGCCGCATTGTCAATCGAGAGGGTAAGCCGATTAAATAGTTGATAGTTGATAGTTGATAGTTGGGAATTGGGAATTGGGAATTGGGAATTGGGAATTGAAAATTGGAAATTGGAAATTGGGAATTATCCTTCTCTGCTCCCTCTTCCCTCTTCCTTCTTCCTTCTTCCTTCTTCCTTCTTCCTTCTTCCTTCATTTATTACCAAACCACTCATTCATTTTCTGTTTTGCTTTTTCCTTGGTTTCGTCATTAATGTAAATAGAAACAGTGGCGATCGCAGCTAGCAATACTCCCAAATCATCTGTAAACCCGACACCTGCTAAGATATCGGGAATGGCGTCGGCAGGAGATACAAAGTAAGTCAAAGCTGCAACTACAACTGTTTTTGCCCAAGCCGGCACGTTGGGATTTTGAGCGGTATAATAAAGCGTTAAAGCTTTTTCTACTACTTCTTTGCCTGCAGATAAAGCAAATTTTTTCAGTTTCTCCCAAAAACTTTCATCCGAGTATTCGCTCTCGATTTCGCCGAGATTTGTAGTAGTGCCTTTGGGGTCGATTAAATCTAAAGGAATACCAGCTTTTTTTAATTTATCAACTGCAGAATTCAAGGATTTTGCTGCTGTTTTTTTTGGGGAACTTGCCTCGCGAATTGCTCTTAAATCTTGTGAGAATTCTTGCATGGCTTGGATTTGACTGTCAGGAATTGCCAGGATGGTTTGTGCTGAGGAAATCGCCCGATTTTCTCCGGGATGCAACGCATTATTCGCCCAAGCAATGTTGATTAAAAAATACGCGACTCCCAAACGCAATGTATTGTCTGACTGACTTAACGCTTGCAAACAATTGTCCAAAGATGGGGGGCTGGCGGTGTAGGATTGAATTTGAGTTTTTGCCGCATCAGAAAACTTGTCTAAATTAATAGTTTTAAACAGCAAATTCATTTCGTCAATATCGATCGCACCGTCGGCGGCTGCGATCGCGAACAAAGCACCGTAAAATGCTAGCAGTTCGGTTTCTGATGATTTGGCAAAAATATCTGGTTTGGACATGATGCTACCCAGATCGATCGGGACGTTTGGCATTTTACCACAAAACTGCCCGCCAAACGATCGCGCAAATCGGCAATAATTTTAGAAAGCGTAATAGAAAGGAGAATTTTGATGAAAGTGGCGATCGTTGGCTGTGGCTATGTGGGTACGAGGGTAGCTAAAAATTTGCGCGACAAATCTGATTGTATCGTAACGGCAACCACTACTACACCGCAGCGAGTCAGCGAATTGGAGATTATCGCCCATCGGGTAGCCGTGCTCACAGGGAGCGACACAGATGCGTTAGCTGCTATATTGCAAGGACAAGATGCTGTTTTGTTGTGCGTCGGTGCTCGCAATCCCAATACTTACCGCGAAAGTTATTTAGATACTGCAAAAACTTTGGTATCGGTTTTACCAGAAATTCCCACAGTCAAGCAACTTATTTATACGGGAACTTATTCAGTATACGGCGATCGCAAAGGTGAATCGGTAAACGAAGATTCGCCCGTTGCACCCGCCAATCCCAACGGTGAAATTTTAGCAGAAACCGAACGGGTTTTACTCGCAGCATCGACTTCCAATCTTCAAGTCTGCGTTTTGCGTTTGGGTGGCATTTATGGGGTGGGGCGAGAATTAGTGAAAATATTTAGAGGCTGGGCGGGTACGACTCGCCCTGGTGCGGGTGAAGATGCTACGAATTGGGTGCATACAGATGATGTTGCGGGGGGATTAATTTTTGCTTTGGAAAATCGCTTGCAAGGAATTTATAATTTAGTTGGGGATGTATCGTTATCGAGTCGGGAATTGCTCGATCGCACTTTTGCAGCTCATAATTTACCTAAAGCTATTTGGGACAAATCCGTTCCCAGCACGCGGCCTTATAATGCGAAGGTATCGAATCAAAAAATCAAGGATGCCGGTTATCAGTTTGTGCATCCTGAAATTAGAGAGTTTTAATTAATACCAATTTTATAGGACTGCGCATCAATATCTCAGAAACCGGGTTTTTATTTAATTTGTCGGTAACAAGCAAAGATTTTCATAAAAACCCGGTTTCTCGCCACTCGCATATATCAACACCAAAGAAACCGGGTTTTTTACCTAATTTGTCGGTAACAAGCAAGGATGCTCGTAAAAACCCGGTTTCTCGCAATTCATGCGTCAGCTTTATCTATTTTTTGTCAACTATCAACTGTTTATTTTGTGTGTCGTGAAATAGCTTTTGCTACAGATACAAGCATATCCTCAGTCAAGTCATCGCCGGGATTTGAAACAGCCTCCCAGTTTGTATAGTTAGTGGATCTTCCCGCACCTACTTCGGCAACAGCTTTAATAGATTGCAAGTCGCCGCGAGTCATTTCAAAGTAAGTGTAATTTCCTCCCCAACACAGAAATTGGCTGGTAATTCCTCCAATTCTTCCCTTGCCTAAATCTACCGTTTTTACCAGCGAAACAGATACATTCATATTGCAAGTTTTGTCATAATAAGAATATGCTACAGGAAGCTTGTCATTGTATCTTCTATACCTGCGGGCAAATTCTACTAGCCGATCTGAGGTCATTGCCCAACAAGGGATTGCTGTAGAGAAAAAAATAATTGTGGCAGTTAGTAGTTTTTTCATTATCGTAAATTAGAATAAAATTTATGTTCGAGCAAACAGACGCGATCTAAATTTTTTCCTTTACCCAACTTCTAAAGGCTTTCAGCAAAGCAATTTCGCCAGTTGTTCGAGTTCGATCGAAAAATTCCGCCATTTCCACTACTGATAAAAAAGGAAATGCTATGCTAAAGTCGATCGAGACATATTCTCCATCTACTAACTGATAAAATTTCAAAACTCGCCCGTTGTACCGCCAAAGTTCGGGGACACCCAATGCTGAGTAAATTGCCAACTTATTTAGGGAACTGCTGGTAATATCTATTTCAATGGCTAAGTCAGGTGGTGGTGCTGTTTCTAAATCTAATTCTTGCCGACCTCTAACTGCTGGTTCGTTTTGGATATAATAGCAATTGTCAGGTTCTATGCCTTTTTTTACCTGTTCTTGCTTGAGAGTCATTGAGCCGGCACTTTTGATTTCAATGCCTAGTTCTTCTGCTAAAATAGCAATAAAGCGATCGGACTGAATTTTTGGATTTTCATGTTCGTAAAGTGGAGCCATAATTTCCAACATTCCATCATCGTAAGCTAGGCGATAACCTCGATTATTTCCTATTTCTTTGAGCAAAGTTTTAAAAGTTTGCCAGCTAATGTTCTCTAGCAGGGTTCTCTGTTCGGCAAAAGTTGAAGTAGCAGCAATCATCTCACAATCTCCTCGATTTGAGAAAAATCTAGTTTTATTTTATCACGCGATCGAGCTTTTTTGACCGCAGATGCAGGCAGATGAGCGCGGATAAACGCGGATGAAGAAAAAGCGATCGATCTCGATTTAAGTTATGTTAAATATTATTTACCATAATTCATCGAGAGTTAAATTGCGAGGATTTTTTAGAGTAAATGAGTTATTTTCCTTAATTAAATCCCCCGTACAGAGAACTGGCAAGCGTTCTTGATAAGCTTTGATAGCAATGATGTAATCAATATCGGCGACGGAGGTTTTAATTTTCCGCAGTTTGTCAGCAATGACTCCTATCAGGGTAATTTCGCCACTTAATTTGTCGGCATTAGGAGTGTGAATTTGCATAACAATTCCCTGAATAGTTGTGTTGGGAATGACGGTCAGGAATTCGGTTAAAATTTCAATTTGAGAGCGATTTTCTGTATTTTCTAGAATTTGAATTGCTTCTCGGATGCGTGCTGCATAATCTCCAAGGCTTTGTCGGTTAGGTAGCAAGATTTCAAATTCTTCTCCTTCGGCTGTTATTTTGTGCCAAAGTATAGCATTTTCTAAAAAAGGTTTTTCTTCATGCCAGCCGTGAGTTTGTAAATAGTTTTTCAGTTGGTTTGGGTCGATCGTTTCGAGAGTTTTGCTATCTTTTAATGTGACTTTCATAGCACATAGCAGATTTGACAAAAATCTGGCTTATTAGGTTGTTGCGTTCGGGATTGTTTGAAAAAAATTCGGCTTGTAGTAATGACTTTAGTCCTTATTTTGCGGACTAAAAGCCTCACTACAAACCTTATTTATGGCGATCGATCTTATCCCATAATCTCGCTAAAAAAGTCGATCGTCTCTTTCAATGCTTTCACAAATACATCAATTTCCTCGCGAGTATTGTAAAAATACAAACTCGCCCGTGCCGTCGATGAAAGGTGCAAATAGCGGTGCAAAGCTTGCGTGCAGTGATGCCCCGATCGAATCGCTATCCCCTCCCCATCCAACATCGTAGCTAAGTCTTGAGGGTGAATTTCT
>JBOFTL010001067.1:0-9804 GCA_051652045.1 Microcoleus sp.
AATTGCCGACATCAAGCGTTAAGCTTTTTGGTAAGCAACTCGTTGGTCAACTTAGGATCTGCCCTACCGCCGGTTTCCTTCATCACCTTACCAACAAAAAAGCCCAGCAACTTGGTTTTACCACCTCGGTACTGTTCCAATTCCTTGGGATTAGCCGCCAAAACAGCATCGATCGCGCGATCGATCGCCCCTGTATCGGAAATTTGAATCAAACCCTTGCTTTCCACTAACTTTTGAGGAGAACCACCTTTTAACAGCAACTCAGGCAAAATATCCTTAGCAATCTTGCCGCTAATCGTGCCGGCATCGATCAGCGAAATCAATTCGGCTAACTCGGTAGGTTGAAAGGGAATTTCTGTAATTGCCAGCTTTTCATTTTTCAAGTAAGCAGTGATATCACCCATCACCCAATTCGCAGCTTGCTTAGCTGGAGCACCCGCCGCGATCGCCCTTTCAAAATAATCAGCAACGGATTTATCATCAGTTATCACCCGCGCGTCGTAGGCAGAAAGTCCGAGTTGAGTTTCGTAGCGTTCGCGCTTTTGAGATGGCAATTCTGGGAGTTGAGATTCCCACTGGTCTAACTGACTTTTGGTAACTTGGATCGGTGGCAAATCCGGTTCGGGAAAATAGCGGTAATCGCTCGAACCTTCCTTAATCCGCATACTAAAAGTACGCTGTTTCCCTTCATCCCAAAGTCGGGTTTCTTGAACGATGCGTTCCCCATTTTCCAAAGCTTGAATTTGCCGTTCGATTTCATAATCGATCGCCCGTTCGATCGCATTAAAAGAGTTCATATTTTTAATTTCCACCTTCGTGCCGAACTCTTTTCTACCTACGGGGCGCACCGAAATATTCACATCGCAGCGGAGCGAACCTTCCTGCATATTGCCGTCACCGACGCCGATATAGCGAACGATCCGGCGCAATTCTTGACCGTACTCGGCAGCTTCCGCGCCCGATCGCAAATCCGGTTCCGAAACAATTTCAATTAACGGTACGCCGGCACGATTGTAATCCACCATTGAATAAGTAGAACCGCTGAGTCGATCGCTCCCCCCGTGAACTAATTTACCCGCATCTTCCTCCATGTGTAGGCGAGTGATGCCGATTTTTTTCCGAATCGGATTTCCCGCTTTATCAATTAATTCAATTTCCAACCAACCATTAATTGCGATCGGCAAATCGTACTGAGAAATTTGATAATTTTTCGGCAAATCCGGGTAGAAATATTGCTTGCGATCGAACTTGCTGTAACGTGCTATTTCGCAGTTGAGAGCAAGTCCTGCTTTCACCGCATATTCCAGTACCTTTTGATTGAGTACCGGCAACACTCCCGGCATTCCCATGCAAATTGGGTCAATGTTAGTGTTGGGAGCGACGCCAAATTCTGTCGAAGAACTCGAAAAAATTTTAGTATTGGTACTCAGTTGACAGTGAGTTTCCAGACCGATAATGGCTTCGTATTGAGTTTTAACTGGTGCAGCAGTAGTCATAGTTAAAAGTTGAGAGTTGAGAGTTGTAGTGCGAGCGTCGGGAGCTCGCGATCGATTGACAGTTGAAGGTTGATAGTTGACAGGTAGGGGCGGTGCTCCCGTGCCCGCCCTCTTAGTTGACAGGTAGGGGCGGTGCCAAGAGTGCCCGCCCTCTTAGTTGACAGTTGAAGGTTGAGGGCGAAGTCAATTTAATACTTTATTTTAGCTGTTTGTTGGCTAAATTGAGGTGATCGGTCGATCGGTTTTTTGACAGCATAACCGATCTCTAGAATATAGAGTTCGATCGTCTAATCTAGCTTTCCGATCGCTGTTTTGAATCGATCGCCACACACAACATATTCAGTAATAACACGGCAATCGTCTCGTTTTTGCAGTATTCTAGAAAACCAATACCTGCAAGGTATTGCAGGCAATAGAAACCCTTTGTTACAGGCGTACCGAGCAAAGCGCGCGATCGCACCCAAATAACTATGTTGTGCAAATATATAAGTTAGGCAGTTCAGCGCTATATCGCACGCGCAGTTAGGCGTAGTGCAGGGGATTTCTTTTATCAACTATCAACGATCGACTATGAGGGCGGGCACGGGGGCAGGGCCCCTACAAATCGATCGACTCTCAACTCTCAACTCTCAATCGATCGTGAGCGAGGACGCTCGCACTACAACTCTCAAATCTCAACTCTCAATCGATCGCGAGCGGGGACGCTCGCACTACAACTCTCAACTATGAGGGCGGGCACGGGGGCACCGCCCCTACCAACTCTCAATCGATCGCGAGCGAGAACGCTCGCACTACAACTCTCAATCGATCGCGAGCGAGGACGCTCGCACTACAACTCTCAAATCTCAACTCTCAACTCTTCCTTCTAATGATACCTGAAATATCGCCAACAAATACTCCGCAGTTATCTCACAGCCTTACTGACCTCCAGCAGGAAGAATTAGCCTTACAAATAGCTTGGGAAGAACTAGAAAAGTCCATCGAACAAACAATTTTGCAAACACCAGCGATCGACCAAGAAAACGCACAACAACTGAGCGACAGATTTGTCCGTACCAAACAGCTATGCCACGAGTTTAAAACTCACATGAAACAAGCCGTATCGCGACTGGATTTTCATATAGAAAACTCGCCAATGGCAGTTATAGAATGGGATAGCAGTTTTCGAGTTGTACGGTGGTCGCCTCAAGCCGAAACAATGTTTGGCTGGACAACTGCTGAAATTGTGGGGAAAGACTGGCACGACTTACCCATAGTTTATGAATCCGACAGCGAGTCAGTTAACTCGATCGCCGATCGACTCTTAGACGGTAGCGAGATTCGCAGTATTTCCTGCAACCGCAACTATACTAAAGATGGCTCAATAATTTACTGCGAATGGTACTGTTCTGTATTGAAAGATACGGCAGGAAAAGTAATTTCAGTTCTCAACTTTGTGAGAGATGTCACTGAACGACAACACACTCAAAAAGAAGTATGCCGGCGCGAACGAGATTTCAGCGCGATCGCCGAAAATGCTACTGATGTTATCGCCCGGTACGATCGACAATTGCGCCACCTTTACATCAACAAAGCAGTCGAAATAGCAACCGGAGAACCCCCCGCAGTATTTATCGGCAAAACCAACCAAGAATCAGGAATGCCCGAAGATTTTTGCAACTTGTTCGATGAACATTTTGCCAAAATTTTTCGGGATCGGCAGCAAGAAACCATAGAATTCGAGTTTCTTACTCCCCAGGGTATCAGACATTACCACTGTCGGGTGGTTCCCGAATTTGCGGTTGACAATTCTGTAGAAACAGTTTTAACTATCTGTCGCGACATTACAGAATTAAAACAAGCAGAATTTGAACTCAAAAAACACCAAGAACTGTTAGAGAGCATCCTCAAAACTATTCCAAATCTTCTTTATATTTACGATACAGCAGACAACAAACTTATTTATGTAAATGAATCTGTCACAACCATGCTAGGATACACGGCTGGCGAATTAGAACAGTTAGGTACAGAGGCTGTGGCTGACTTAATTCATCCCGACGATCGGCTCAAGCTAATTACAGGTATCAAACGGCTAAAACACAGCATAAATTCCCAGAAAATAAACAACAGAGATTACAGAATCAAACACAAAAACGGAGAATGGCGCTGGGTGCACGATCGAGCGAGAATTTTCCAAAAAAATTCCGAGGGAAAAACTTGGC
Source organism: Microcoleus sp. (assembly GCA_051652045.1). GTDB lineage: Bacteria > Cyanobacteriota > Cyanobacteriia > Cyanobacteriales > Microcoleaceae > Microcoleus. The sequence goes on from JBOFTL010001067.1 coordinate 3,698, forward strand.
AAATTATCGGTTCAGTCCTCGATATCAGCGATCGAAAACAAGCAGAAGCATCATTAAACCAGCAAAAAGAAGTTCTGCAAACTATTTTTGACAGCGTACCTGTCATGCTGGCATTCTTCGACAAAAAGGGTGAAACAATCTGGGTAAACCGCCACTGGGAACAGGTACTAGGCTGGAATTTGGCAGAAATCAAAGACAGCGATTTGTTAGCGGAACTTTATCCAAATCCAGAATACCGCCAATCTGTTTTAGATTTTATCGCTGCGGCAACTGAAAACTGGGCAGACTTCAAAACCACAGTTAGAGACGGGCGAATTATCGACACTACTTGGGCAAACGTTCGCTTGTCAGATGGCGGGTGTATCGGCATCGGTCAAGATATCAGCGATCGCAAACAAGTTGAAGCAGAACTCAAACAACTCAACGAAACTTTAGAAGCTCAAGTAGCCCAACGCACTGCGGAATTAGAGACTTTTTTTGATACTTTGCCAGACCATATTTTTGTCATAGAACAGGAGAATTTGCGCTTCTCTTTTGTCAACCAGTCTCTTGTGAAATTTTCCGGTTTCGACAGCAGGAATCAGATGCAGGGCAAAACTATTTTTGAATGCTATTCCAGAGAGATTGCGGCACGATTTCACGGGGAAAATTTGCAAGTATTTGAGTCAGGTCAAATTTTGCATTTACAGGAAAAATTCGTGAGATCTGGAACTGACATTTACTTCGATACTTTGAAAATTCCGCTGAGAAATCTCGACGGCGAAGTTTATGCTTTAATTGGCACATCGCGCAATATTACTGAGTTGGTAGAAACCAAACAAGCCTTGTCAGAACGCACGGTTCAATTAGAAGCAGCCAACAAAGAGTTAGAATCCTTTTGCTATTCAATTTCTCACGATCTGCGCGCGCCGCTGCGACACATTTCAGGTTTTGTCAATGCCTTAAAACAGCGGTTAGAAACAACTGAAGCTCCAAACGATCGCAAAATAGCTCACTATATAGAAGTAATTGAAGACAGCACCGAAAAAATGAGTTTGTTGATTGACGGTTTGCTAATGCTGTCGCGGGTGGGGCGCGCCGAGTTAATGCAAATTCCGATCGAGCTCGATCGCTTAGTGCAAACTGCAATTAAATTAGCTAAACCCCTAGCTCCTGCAAGCTGTCCCCCGACTCCCCAAAACGTTGAATTTGAAATCGGTAATTTGCCTGCGGTGACGGGAGATCCTACGTTGTTGCAACAGGTATTCAGCAATTTGATCGGCAACGCAGTTAAATTCAGCCGCGATCGCACTCCTGCTAGAATAGTTATCGACTCTTTGCCAGATGGAACAATTTTTGTCAAAGATAACGGTGCGGGATTTAACATGGAATATGCCGATCGGTTGTTTGGAGCATTTCAGAGACTCCACTCTCAGAGAGAATTTGAAGGTACTGGCATCGGTTTGGCGATCGTCCAGCGAATTATTCACAGACACGGTGGCACGATTTGGGCTGAAGGCGCACCCAGTCAAGGAGCAACTTTTTACTTTAAACTCAGCCGCACAGTCCCAGCAGGTAACGGGGAATTTTGATATGCTCACCGCTCTAAAAAATGAGGTTTTAAACGCAGCTTTCCGAACTTGTTAACAGCAAAAACTAACTTATGGGGGGGGCTAGAGAATCGGATTAAATATAATTCGTGAACGGTTCAGACGTAAGATGAATTGCGATTTCAGCTAAAAACCCGGTTTCTCCGCGTCAGAACCTGTAATTTCTAAAAATATTTAACTCAAAACGACACGTCCGAATTCAGAGCCACTAAAATTTCAGCAATGACAAGCTCTCACCAACTGCCTGCCGTCCTGAATAACAGCAATATGTTTAACCAATCTCAAACGGATTACCTACTGCAAACGGTAGCGAGGTCAACATTAAAATTGTTGATTGTCGAAGACACGATCGAAGATATAGAATTGATGGCTCTCTCCTTAGAATCCGGGGGAGTAGTTTTTACCTACGATCCAGCTCAGACAGCAGCAGAGTGCAGGCAACTATTGCAAAGTAACAACTACGATGCTGTTTTGTCAGATTACCGCCTCCCAGGCTTCAACGGGTTGGAAGTGTTGAAATTATTGCAGGAATTGCAGCGAGAAATACCTTTTATTTTAGTAACGGGAAGTTTGGGAGAAGAAGCAGCAGTAGAGTGCATCAAAGCAGGCATGACTGACTACGTATTGAAAAGCAGGCTATTCAGGCTGCCGTCAGTATTAGAACGATCGCTCCAAGAATTTAAAATGCGCCGCCAGCAACAAGAAGCCATCGCCCACATTAAATGGCAAGCGACTCGTGAAGCAATCGTCAACCGCATCGTCCAAGCCATGCGCGAAACTTTGGTACTCGACGAAGTGCTGCAAACCACCGCCGACCAACTCCACGAAGCTGTAGCAGCCAGCGGCTGCGGGATCTTGCAGCCAGAGGCCAGCGGCGGGATCGTCGTGCGCTACCTCAGCAAAACTGCAAGCGGTAGAGAAGGGCTGCTGGGGATAAATTGCGAATTGGCCCAACACTACTACTCCCAACTCGCCAACTCAGAAACCATCGCGATCGCTGATTTGTCGGTTTTAGACTCATCGGTGTCAATATCTGCAGGAAGTTTGGGGGTGCAATCGCTGTCGATCGTACCGCTGCTGTACCAGCAGTCATTTTTAGGAGGAATCTGCCTCTACCAGTGCGATCGAGTGCGTTCTTGGACTGCTGAAGAACTGTCTCTAGTTAAAACCATAGCCGATCGATGCGCGATCGCCATCCATCAAGCCGAACTCTACCAGAGAGCATCTAACGAACTAGCAGAACGCAAGCGCGCCGAAGCGACAGTCCGCGGTATGCAGCAGCAGCTAGCCGCAATCGCAGCCAACATTCCCGGCTCAGTTTACCGCGTCGTGCTGCATCCAGACGACACTACCTCCATGCCCTACATGAGTCCGGGGGCGCGGGAAGTGACGGGTCTGGACCCTACCGCAGCAATGGCGCGCCCGGAACTGCTAACCGAAATCATCCATCCAGAAGACAAAAACTCTTTTGACAGCAGGGTCGCAGAGTCAAAAACCACCCTCCAGGCCTGCGATCGCCAGTATCGCATCGTTCTAAGTTCTGGGGAGATCAAGTGGGTGCAAGACATCGCTCGGTTTTCCCGCACCGCCAACGGGGACATTATTATTGATGGAGTAGCCCTCGACATCAGCGATCGCAAACTTGCCGAAGAAGCCCTCAGACAAAGCGAACAGCGGTTTCGATCTCTGATTGAAAATGCCACAGATATCACGGTCATTCTCGATGCCAAGGGTATATTTCGCTACATCAGCCCCTCTGTCAAGCGGATCTTGGGATACGCGCCGGAAAGAGCGATCGGGCGATCGGCCCTCATATCAGTTCACCCCGACGATCGCGCCGCGATTTCCCTCGCCCTCAGCAAAGTCATTGAAAACCCCGGAATCAGCCAGCCGCCGGTGGAATACCGAGTCCGCCACCGCAACGGTCAAGAGTGCTTTTTGGAAGCCGTAGCTACCAATTTACTAGACGATCCGGCAGTCAAGGGAATTATCATCAACTGCCACGATATCACCCAGCGCAAACTAGCAGAAGAACAACTGCTGCACGATGCTTTTCACGATGCCCTTACCAAACTACCCAATCGAGCCTTGTTTGCCGATCGCTTAGAACACGCCTTGAGGCTGACCAAACGGCGTAAAGATTACTTTTTTGCCGTGCTGTTTATCGATTTAGATAGATTTAAAGTAATTAACGAATCCCTGGGACACGCGATCGGCGATCGATTGCTAGTAGCGATCGCGCGGCGTTTGGAAACCTGTTTGCGCGTCGGGGATACGGTTGCCCGCCTCGGAGGCGATGAGTTTGCCATCCTGTTAGAGGATATCGACGGGATTAATGAAGCTACAAATATTGCCAACCGCCTGCACCAGAAAATCAATTCTCCCATCGTGTTAGAAGGACACGAAATCTTTATCACAGCCAGCACCGGTATCGCCCTGAGCTCCGCCGAATACCTAGAACCAACAAACTTGCTGCGAGACGCTGATACGGCAATGTACCGCGCCAAAGAACTCGGCAGAGCCCGCCACGAAGTGTTCAACAGTTCCATGCACGCCCATGCTTTGCGACAGTTGCAGTTGGAAAGCGACTTGCGGCGGGCGATCGAATCGATCGGAGGTAGGGAAACAGAAGCAGCCCCCAAATCTCCTTTGCCTCCCCTGTCACCAGAGCCCCAATTTATCATTCACTACCAGCCGATAGTCAGCATCGCCAACAGTCAAATTACAGGTTTTGAAGCCCTAGTTCGCTGGCGGCATCCCGACGGCCGCTTAGTTCCCCCCGGTGAATTCATTCCCGTTGCTGAAGAAACCGGACTGATCGTGCCGATCGGGCGCTGGGTGCTGCGCACGGCTTGCCACCAGATCCAGTCTTGGCAACAACTATTTCCCAGCAGCCAGCCGTTGAGTGTCAGCGTCAACCTTTCTGTCAAACAGTTTTCTCAACCAGATTTAATCGAATACATCGATCTAGTTCTTGCAGAAACTAACCTCGAAGGTAGCAGTTTAAAATTAGAAATTACTGAAAGTGTATTGATAGAAAATTCTGAATCAGTAACTGCAATGTTGGTGGCATTGAGGGAAAGAAACATTCACCTATGTATCGATGATTTCGGTACCGGTTATTCTTCGCTTTCCTACCTGCACCGCTTTCCAACCAATACTTTAAAAATAGATCGCTCTTTTGTGAGTCGGATGGGAGTTGAGTGCAATATCGGAAAAGGCAGTATTGACCCGACAGAAATTGTTCGATCGATCGTGGCTTTGTCGCATACTTTGGGGATGGATGTGGTAGCCGAGGGAGTGGAAGAAGCTGCGCAATTGTCTATTCTCAGGGGGTTAGATTGCGAGTACGCTCAAGGATTCTTTTTCTCTAAGCCGGTGGACTCTCAAACAGCTACCGCGCTGATCTTGCAGCAAGTAGAAAAAAATTCGATTTGATAATCGATCGCGAGCGGGGACGCACTATAATCGATCGCGAGCGGGGACGCTCGCACTATAACTATCAACTATCAATCGATCGACTATTAACTATCTCGGAATGTGCTGTTGAATGCGTTCTAACAATTGTGCGGCCGACAGAGAAACTGGCAACATTGTGGCAGATATTTCTCGCAGCAAAAAGTCGATCGCATCCGATTGGGAAGATGCGACGCACCGATAATCCCAAACTAAAATAGGCAATTTTGTGGCGATTTGCCGCAGGTTAGATAGCGATCGCAACATCGCAGGCGATGCTGGTGGCTCGTCTCGCAGGCACAGCAAAACTAAATCAGCACTTTGATATTGCAACTGCTGCAAAACCTCCGTCCAACAACGAGCGATCGACCCTTTAAATCCCGCAGTTTGGATGTATTGAATTAAAGCTTGAAAATTGGGCGGTGGAGACTCTACATGAGGCATGGGAAAATCGACATTTGCAGCCCGATCGACATTTTCCGCATTTTCCGTATTTTCCATTTCTGCCGCCTTGAAATTCCCCGCAGCAGTTAGCTGCAAGTCCGGTAAAGTCGATATGTCGGCAAACAAAATGTGAGGCTGCCAACTCATACCAGCAGCCACTTGAATCACTTGCCACAAAGCAGAGGGTAGTTGTTCGGGGTGAGGATTTCCAACGCCACTGCCATTCTCGCCCGCCAAACAAGGAAACACCGAAAGTCCGGAAACTTGATTTGCCAGTTGCGTAGTGGCGGGGTCTAAAGTTACCAAGGGGAGAGATCCCAAACTGCGAGACAGACTTAACTGTTCCACGAAAGCTGAGGGGTTTTGCAGTTGACTCGTACTGTCGAGGACGATCGCATCGGGCCGCCAAATGCGGGCAACGAGTTCGGCCTGGGCGAGGTCGTCTGCTTCTAAAACCCGGCAATAGGTGGGGTTGAGCAATAAAGCAGAACCCTCGGAGGAACTGTTCTGCGGGCTGAGCCACAAAACAGTCAAAGAAGTTTTAGGGCCATCAGGTTTCGGATCTTTCTGTCGGCCGATCGAATTGACCATCAGCCGCCGCAAAGCTGATATCTCTAT
>JBOFTL010001068.1:0-2639 GCA_051652045.1 Microcoleus sp.
CAACTTGCTGCCGAACTTTTTTTTGATTTTCGCAATCTGCTTGAGGCCAAATTTTCCTGAATTCCCCAGCAGCCTGTAATGTCGATCGTCCGAGTTCGCCAAATCATCCCAAATTTGAGATTTTTAACGGTTAATTTTCTTTAAAATTAACTTTATCCTTTTCCTCTATTTTTATCTCCCACAATCTTCGCCAATCTCACTCTATCACTGTTCTACTCTCCCCCTGCCCCACTATCCCCCTCTCCCCTCTCCCCCTATCTCTCTACCAAAACCAGGAAGTTTTAGGTCAAGGGTAATGGCAAAATCGCAGCGCCTTTTGATACCATGACGATCGAGTGGAGGAATCAGGGAATGCACGGGAGGTGCTTCAATGGAGCTTTTTGGAGACCAAAAACGGTGCTTAGATGGTTTGGTAATGTCGATCGAGCAGTTGGGGGGCCGAGTAGAAGTCTCTAAACTCGAACAGATAGCCGAATTGATTATTCAAACGATGAGGGGGCCCTGGCGGTATTTTCACACGTCGGAGCACATTTTTGAGGTTGGGGGTTCTACCGATCCGATCGAGGTGTTGGCGGCAATGTTTCACGATTTGGTGTACGTGCAAGTCGATCAGGGTGTGGGTTTCAGTATCAGCAGTGCCATTTGTCCTTTTGTCAAAGAGGTGCGATCGCAGTTAGCAATTAAGGATGAAAGTGAACTGCCAGATGATGTTACCTACCGCATGGTGGCGGCTGTATTTGGGTTTATTCCCGGTCAAACTCTGTCTCCCTTTGCGGGTCAAAATGAATTTTTGAGTGCCGTAATTGCCGGTAAATCTTTGGAACCTTTCTTGTCTGCAAGTACGCTCGCTCAAATAGCAGCTTGTATTGAAGCTACGATTCCTTTTCGCGGAGTTTCGCCCAACGGTTTGAGCGCGATCGAATTTTTGCACCATCGTTTGATAAGTGTGAATCGCGATTTTAATTTGGGATGGAGTGAGGCTGAAACTGTAGAAACTGTCAAGCGTGCTGTCAGATTGGCCAATCGAGATGTCGAGAATTTTGCTTCTCCAAATTCCTCGAATTTCTTAGACAATACTTGGAATTTGATGCCCGAAACCAATCACGAATTGAGCAATGTCAATTCCTATACTGTGGGTGGCTATCGCCGTTCCTTGCAGAAGATGGAAGGATTTTTGAACTTCCTCAAGCCCGAATTGGTTTTTCAGCAGTTTATGTCAGAACCAGGTGATGCAATCTATGAGGGCATGATTGCCAGAACTAGAAAAAATATCGCTGTAGCCAAACTTTATTTGGGGGTCAAACTAATTACGATCGCGATTTTGGAAGCTCTTTCTTATCGCTTGGGGCGGGATATTCCGCTGTCAACGATGATGGGAGAATTGCGCGTGCCAGGTTTTACAACTTCTGCTTTAGAAGATTATTTGCCCGATCGGCCGATCGCTTATCCCTTGGAAAGTCAGTTGCAAAGCGAGGTTTTAGATCTGTTAGCCATAGGGCGCAATAAAGAATCGCCTTATGATATTAAAAACTCGCCTGTTTCTACGTTTATTATCAAATCGATCGGCTTTGCTGAGACTGATAATTACCTGAAAAGAGCCAAAGAGTTTTTTACCGGCGATGTTTCATCTGAAGATTTCTTGTCTGAATGCGATGTTGATGTAGTCGAGACGATTTCTTCGGGAGTTATGAAACTTTTTGACAGTAGAAAGAATGCTTTAGGTAAGGTTAAATTGATGCACAAAGCTGCTTCTTAGGATCGATCGGCTAATCCATTGCATTTCAGCTTTCAATACTTTCGTTAAAAAAACCGATTTCTTCATTCTAGTGCGCGAGGGCCAATCGACTGCAAATAAAATCCTGTCAGTTCGATCGACAGTAACAAAAAAACAGCTTGCAGTAAGGACTTAAGTCCGCACTGCAAGCCTCTCTAACAGTCGATTTTATTCGGTTCTTTCAATGACGATCGTTAGGTGGGCGACAAGCGCGCCGATCGCACCTACTGCTGCAATTACCGGGAACAAAGCAGCACCGATTACTCCGCCCACTACTCCCACAGTCAGCGGAAGTTCTACCAAAATCCGCCCCTCTTCATTTTTGATAATGATGCGGCGGATATTGCCTTCATGGATTAGTTCTTTAACTTTTGCCACCAAATCATCGCCGTTGATTTTAAACTCCTCGACGCTAATTTTTTCTTGAGTATAGATAGGAGTTTCTATTCCGATGGTACTAACTTTTTCGACTTCTGGCATTGATTCTAGGTCCCTTTCTCCGACTTTTTCTTGTTGGCGTTCTGTAGGTGAGTCCATAGTTGCGAGCTCCTTAACGTCCAAGTGTTTTTCTCAGAGTCGCTGTCATTCTAACACAAAAAATATTGTCGATCGCTCGTTTTCTGAGATTGCCTTATTTATCTATCTTAAGGAATAGCAACCGCAAAAAGTAAAGCGTGTCCATCGTTATGACTCGGCGGTTGAAACCGCGCCTACACGCACAAAGTCCGCCTGCGCGGACTAAAAAACCAATAGCGGTAAGGTGCGCACTGCGCACCCTACATATAAAGCAGAAATATCGGTAATTAATTAAAAAGGTAAGGTACGCAGTGCAATCCCTACATAATAGATTGGAAATAGCAGTAAG
>JBOFTL010001069.1:0-5264 GCA_051652045.1 Microcoleus sp.
GGAAAAATGGGAATCGGGTGGTGGTAAATCGACTCCGAAATTAAGCACCAATCAATTAAAAGCACTTCCAGAAGAATTGCGATCTCTGGAAAATTTGCGATCGATTAATCTCAGTGGCAATCCATTCGGAACGATACCAGAATTGCTGCTGGAAATGAAGCAATTAATAAGTTTAAATTTAAGCAGAATTGATTTAAAAGAAATCCCAGAAGCGATCGCCAAACTGTCAAATCTGACACAGCTTTCCCTCAATTTCAATCAGATTACCGACATCCCAGAAGTAATCGGGCAACTATTTAATCTAACACTGCTTTCCCTCGGTAGCAATCAGATTAGCCAAATCCCAAATGCGATCAGCCAACTGTCTAACCTGACATCTCTTGACTTGTTTAGCAATCAGATAACACAAATCTCGGAAGCACTCACCCAAATGTCCAGTCTGATGGAGCTTAATCTCAGGGGAAATCAGATTAGCTTAATCCCAGAGGTGATTGGGCAACTGTCGAATCTGACACATCTTACCCTCAGTAGCAATCAGATTACCTTCATCCCAGATTCTGTCACTCAACTGTCGAATCTGACAGTGCTTAACCTCTATCATAATCAGATTACTAACATCCCAGAAGCGATCTGGCAACTGTCCAATTTGACACAGCTTCTCCTCGGTGGCAATCAGATCAGTCAAATCCCAGATGCGATCACTCAATTATCCAATCTGAAAGATATTTATCTCGATAACAATCGGATCACAGAAATTTCCGATGCGATCAGCCAGCTTTCCAATTTGACACACCTTACACTCGGTGGCAATCAGATCACCCAAATTCCAGATGCGATCACCCAACTTTCTAATCTGACATGGCTTTACCTCGATAGCAATCAGATTACCGTCATCCCAGAATCGCTCGCCCAACTCTCCAATCTCACATACCTTTACCTCCGTAACAATCAGATTGAAAAGATTCCCGAATGCTTGGAAACACTACCAAAACTTGAAAAACTCGACCTCCGCAACAATCCTCTACCTATCTCCCCAGAAGTTCTAGGGCCCGCCAACCTGAACAAAAACCCCGGTACTCCCGCCGCCATATTCAACTACCTGCGCCAACTCCGCAGCGGCGAAGTCCTCCCCCTCAACGAAGCCAAAGTCCTCCTCGTCGGCCAAGGAAGCGTCGGCAAAACCTCCCTCATCAACCGCCTCACCGACAACAAATACAACCCCAACCAGCCCCAAACCGACGGACTCAACATCACAAACTGGCAAATCACAGTTAACACCAAAACAGTCAAACTCAACGTCTGGGACTTCGGCGGACAAGAAATCTACCACGCCACCCACCAATTTTTCCTCACCAAACGCAGCCTCTACCTCCTCGCCTGCAACTGCCGCACCAGCGAAGACGAAAACCGCCTCGAATACTGGCTGAAACTGATCGAAAGCTTCGGCGACGCCTCCCCCGTCATCATCATCGGCAACAAGTGCGACGAACAACCCCTCGATATCAACCGCAAAGCCTTGCGCGATAAATATCCCAACATCAAAGCGATTATCGAAACCTCCTGCCAAAGCGGCACCGGAATCGACGAACTCCGCAATGCCATCCACACCGAAATCTCCCAACTCAAGGAAGTCTACGATCTTTTGCCGCTAAGCTGGTTCCAAGTCAAGCAGCGCCTGGAAAACCTCGACAAAGATTTCATCAGCATCAGCGAATACGCCACCATCTGCGCCACAGAAAACATCCTCGCAGAAACCGACCAAACCCAACTCATCGGACTGCTGCACAATCTGGGCATTGTCCTCAACTTCCGCGAACACCCGATTTTGCAATCCACCAACATCCTCAATCCCCACTGGGTGACTGAAGGTATCTACGCCCTTCTCAGCGACGAGGCACTCAAAGTCAAAACTAAAGGCATTCTCACCCACGCGGATCTGGGCCGCATCCTCGATTCAACTAAATATCCCAGCCACCGTTACAACTGTCTCACCGAGTTGATGGGCGAATTTCAACTCTGCTTTCCCATCAACCATTGCAATGCGCCGAGGTTCCTCATCCCCGGCATTTTGCCGAAAGAAGAACCGGAAAACACCAAACTCGAAGGCGAAACCCTGGAATTTCAATATCACTACCGCATCCTCCCCGACAGCATCCTCTCGCGTTTCATCGTTTTGATGCACGAGAAAATCCACAACTGCACCCACTGGCGCACGGGGGTAATGCTGGAGTACCGCGAAGGCGCTGAAACCTACAATATCGCCCGCATTAAATCTGACCCGGAAGATGAGAACATCTTTATTGCTGTTAGCGGGCGGGAATCGACGCGGCGTTCTTTTCTGAGTTTAATTCGCGATACTTTTACCAAAATCCACAATTCTTTTGCGAATCTGGAAGTCAGTCAATGGGTGCCGGTTCCCGGTTATCCCGATGCCGATCCGCTGGATTACGAGGAGTTGCTAGGATTGGAGGAGATGGGCGAGACTAAGGTTCGGGTGGGGAAACTTAAAAAGAGTTGGGATTTGCGGCCGTTGTTGGATGGGTATGAGTCGATCGAACTTCGGCGCATCAGGCAAAGGGGCGATGAAAAATACGGAAGAGAATACGACGACCTTGTAGATATCGCTAAACTAGCTGTTAGTAGACCAATTATTAATAAAGCAGAAGCAAAAATGACTCAAAATTCTTCTGAAACCAACAACTTTCAAGGTGCTTTTCAAGGTGCAAACTTTTCGGGCAATATCGGCGGTTCGTCGAACAGCGCGGCAGTTGACAATCAATCCGTGCAAAACAACAACGCGAATACTGCGGAAATTCTCAAACTAATTTCATCAATGCGCGAAACCGCGACGCAGTTTCCCGAAGACATTCGCGAAGGGGTGATTATCGATATTGAAGATGTCGAAGCCGAGATTAAGAAACCGGAAAATCAATGGAATAAAGCTAGATTAAAGAAAAGCTTGACTGCGCTGATTGCGGCGGGTACTGCGATCGGAGTTGGGATTTCAGGTGCTGTTGATTTGGCAAATAATGCGATCGATCTAGGTGAAAAAGTGGGTATTGAAATCCAGTTACCATCAGCAAAGTAAATTAGATAAGTAGGTAAAGAGAGATATATATTGAGTGTCATTGCGAGGAACGAAGCAATCGCACAGTCTCGGCGATTGCTTCGCTAAGAGCTCGCAATGACATACTTATGTATTTATTTTACCGCATATATTGGATGTCATTGCGAGGAACGAAGCAATCGCAAAGACTCTGCCAGTGACAGACGATTTATCAAGGGAATGACTAACCCGGATTTGGTATAAGTCCACCTAATTATACCAGTTCTCTAAAAGTCTGCTACAATCCTTGACCCCCCCTAACCCCCCCTTATAAAGGGGGGGGACAAGAACACTGTTGCATTCTTTTTTAAAATTAGTATTAAACACAAGATAGCATCAGCGCAGAAGTTTACTGATTTGAGGTTTAAGGTTTGAGGTTTTTTCTAACACCTAACACCTTCTCCCTTCTATAAATATCGATCGATCGTCTTAACAATTGCCTGATATTCAAAATCTTCTGACATTGCCAGCACCCAAGCAGCAAAGCAAGCATATTCCGATTTTAGTCGATCGAGGCGGTTCACTTCAAGCTCGACAACTTCCACATCACCGCCCTTCGCTGCTTGATACAAAACTAGCAATTCTTCTTTTGGCGGTACCACCATTTCCTGGATGCTAGAAGCTAGAGGCAAATTCGCAGTAAAATTTGCTCCAGAGTCTTTTTGTTCGTACACCCACGATAAGTTTAAATAACTCTGGATTTTGTCGAGCAAATCTGCCGCTTGAATTGGTTTCGCGATGAAATCAGTATAACCGGCTGCCAAACATTTTTCTCGATCGCTACTAAAGACGCTAGCAGATACTGCGATGACAATTGTACTTTGAAAGTTCGGTAATTGGCGCAGTTCTCGGATCAGTCCGAAGCCGTCCATCCGAGGCATCACTAAATCGCACAAAATTAAATTCGGTTGAAATTGCGCGGCTTTTTCTAAACCTTCTTCACCGTCTGCTGCTTCTGCGAGTTCAAAGCCGATCGGTTCTAGTAAATTAACGATAACAGATCGATTCTCCCACAGATCGTCGATCGCCAGAATCTTCTGCTTTTTACCTTGATATCCGATAGGTATGTCGGCTGTTTTTACAAAATTTGAGTTTGTTAAACTGTCGATTACTGGCAAGTCTAAATCGAACCAAAATCTGCTACCAACACTTGGATTACTTTCAACACAAATTTGACTCCCCATCAAACAAACGAGTTTTTGAGTAATTGCCAATCCCAATCCAGTTCCTTCAATGCGGAGAGAAATATCCCCCACTTGCTCGAAGGGTAAAAAGATTTTTTCTAAGTTTTCCGCCGAAATCCCGCAGCCTGTATCTTCAATTTGGAAGCGAATTTTGACAACTGAGAATTGGGAATTGGAAATTGAAAATTGTTCTTGTTGCTCATTACCGATTACCTCTACTTTGAAAGTAACGCTGCCCCGATCTGTGAATTTGACAGCATTGGACAGCAGGTTCATTAAAATTTGGCGCAGGCGTTTTTCATCAGCATAAACTCTTTCTGGTAAAGCATTCAGATTCGGCTCGATCGAATCAATTGATTTTTGCTGCGCTTTCAGGCTGAATATTTCTGACAGTCCTTGCAATAAAGCATGAAAATTAAACGTATCCGGGTAGAGTTCGAGTTGGTTGGCTTCGATTTTTGACAAGCTTAAAATATCGTTAATCAACGTCAGTAAATGTTCGCTGCACTTGTAGATAATTCCCACATCTTTGCGTTGCTGGGCGTTGCAGTTTTTGTCGCCCTGCAAGATTTGCGCGTAGCCCATAATCCCGTTGAGAGGAGTGCGCAATTCATGGCTCATATTCGCCAAAAATTGACTTTTGGCACGGTTGGCGGCTTCTGCTGCTTCTTTTGCCTGTTGGAGATGTACGGCCTGTTGTTGCGTTGCTTCGAGTAATTGAGCTTGCTGCAAAGCGATTCCCAACTGAATGCCAATTTGCACTACAGTTTTAATTTCTGCGTCAGTCCAAACGCGAGAAATTGAATTTTGATAACAGGCGAGCAATCCCCACAGTTGGCTGCCGCAATAAATGGGCACAATAATGTAAGCTCGGATTTGAAATCTTTCTAATAGTTCGATGTAACAGGTAGTAAATTCGGCTTTGTAGATGTCTGTAACAGCTCGGTAACTGACACCTTGACTGTAGATACCAC
>JBOFTL010001070.1:0-1701 GCA_051652045.1 Microcoleus sp.
CTACCTAATTTACGGATTAAATATTTTTCAATGCTCCACCTGCGATCGCGGTTAAAATTGCTACGCCAAATGCCAATCTGTACCACACAAATACCCAGGTATTTTGAGTTTGTAGAAACTTGAGCAACCAGGCGATCGACAAATAAGAAAATACAAATGCCGAAATCGTTCCCACGATCAAAGATGCAATTCCAGCATTGCCGAGGTCTTCTCCCAAAGCAGTTTTTAATTCCACTAATCCAGCTAGCGTAATGGCCGGAATTCCTAACAAAAAAGAAAAGCGGGCGGCGGCGCTTCTTTCCAATCCCATAAACAATCCTGCTGTTAACGTAGAACCCGATCGCGAACATCCCGGAATCAGTGATATTGCTTGGGCTAATCCCATCAAAATCCCGTCTCGGAGAGTTAATTGTTCGTAATTGCGGTGGCGTTTGCCTATCTTTTCTGCTATTCCTAACAGCAGGGACATGAAGATTGAAGCAAGGGCGATCGAGCTTAAATTTCGCAGCGGTGAATTGTCAAAATCTGGAATTAATATCTTAATTAATAGTCCAAAAAAAACTATAGGTACGGTACCAAAAGCAATCCCTAATGCCATCTGAAACTCGTGAGATTTATAATCCTGACGCACCACGGCTTCTGCCGCACCAAATAGGATATTTGTCAAGTCTTTCCAGAAATACCACAGCACTGCTACAATGCTGCCCAACTGAATCACGGCAGTATATGCGACGCCCGGATCTCCCCATCCTAATGCTACAGGTATTACTTTTAAATGAGCGGTACTGCTGATGGGTAAAAACTCAGTTAATCCCTGTACGATTCCTAAAACGATCGCCTGTAACAGATTGACTTGAACTGGTTCTGACGCATAGGCAGCGGGTGTTTGAGCGAAAAATATCTCGATCGAAGCTATCATGAGGTAAATTCCATGTCGTGAGTTTCTAGGTGTCGATCGCAAATTATTATTTGATATCAAATTAGGTCGATATTGCAAGATATTTGCACGAATGCGGTTTGGTATCTGATGCAAGTCGATCGCGCCCAATTCGATATGATTCGTAATAGCGATCGCAACTCAAAGCAAATTAAAATAGTCTGTCAAAAACTACTTTAACCTAATTCATAACATTTGCCTCCATTTGCTGGTAAGATCGGGAAAGTTTTGACAATTGATTTCGCCAGCTTACAGCAACTGCCAACAAACTATGATATTTTCCGAAGATCGAAATTCAATTTTTACTGCTGCTTCTGGTCGGCGCTGGTGGCGAGTCTTATTTGCCGGTATTTTCGCGGTGGCACTTGCCCTGAGCTCGCTGCTGCTAACTAACGTGCCTCCAGCCCTAGCCAGTCTCCAGGACGATCGCTACGACGGCACTATTTTTGCCCTCTACGGCGGCAACGGTTCCCTAGTTCCTCCCAAGTCTACGATCGCCGATTCTTTGCAGCGCAAGAAACCTGTATTGTTGGTATTTTATACTGACGATAGCAGCGACTGCAAGCAATACGCGACTACCGTTTCTCAACTGCAACAATTTTACGGGCGCGCTGCCAGTTTTATACCCCTCACGATCGATTCTTTACCCGCAACACCCTCACCGGAACTTACCGAACCGAGTCATTATTACACTGGTTTCGTACCTCAAACTGTCATTTTAGACCAATCGGGAAAAGTGGTTTTCGATGCTAAAGGACAAGTGC
>JBOFTL010001071.1:0-6882 GCA_051652045.1 Microcoleus sp.
ATTAGACGGTTTTATTATCTGTGTAACTCTTTCCAAGTAGTTAAAAAACTCTTTCAATTTTTCTTTAAGTTTAAACTTTTCAATCCTCCTAACTTAAAAAAATATGATGCCTTTGCACAACTGATTTAGACTCGCTATATTCTCACTAAAAGACTTATTCAGCAAGCCCTAATTATTCATAAAAAATATCGCAGCAACTACCCTGGTAGATAAGTTGCTGCGCATCTCTATTATTGTAAAAAAAAATGAAGCGGAGAGAGTTTCCGTATTTGACAATTAGTTAACTGAAACTGCGTCTACATCCACGGTGCTAGCTGTACTGTCAGAAGGGCTGGCTGCGGTGTCGGAAGCTGAGGCTGTCTGCGGCTGGCGGGACTTAAAGTAGTCTATAGCCATTTGGGATACTTCGGAAATCAGCAATACCGCGATCGCCACATCGTCAATTTGTCCGACAATCGGTAGGAAATCTGGGGCAATGTCGATCGGGCTTGCTAAATATGCTAGGGTTCCCAAGATGATCCACCAGCGGTATTTGGGGTTGCGGAGGGTGTCGCGGTACCAGTTGTAAACAGATTGTATAGAAAAGCTCATGGGGGTTGTCCTCTACTTATATTTTCAATCTTGCCAAATTGTCGCTTAAAATGCTAGGGGAGATATCCCCCCTAGGGTTGGGAAGAAAATTCTACTTTAGGGAATACGGAATATTCGATTTTAGATTTTAGATTTTAGATTTTAGATTTGAAATTTTAGATTTTAGATTTTAGATTTTCGGTTGCCGAATTTGAGATTTGATAAGGATAGGACTTACGCACAGAAACCGGGTTTCTTTGAAAAATCTCAGACATCAACGAAAAATTCACAAAGAAACCCGGTTTCTTATACCAATTTTAAAAAAGAATGCAACAGTGTTCTTGTCCCCCCCCTTTATAAGGGGGGGTTAGGGGGGGTCAAGGATTGTAGCAGACTTTTAGAGAACTGGTATTACCACTCGTGCGTCCAGGACTAAAGGACTGAAGTCCTTACTACGAACTTTTAAGGACTGAAGTCCTTACTACGAACATTTTTCTTAGGTTTTAACTTGATGCGATCGACTAAAATGTTTTGCCTACCAGTTTTTGAAAGCGCTTGTTTTTGTGCAAAGGTTTTAAATCTGGATCGGTTTGAGCTTCTTTTAAATATTTAGCTCGATTGAGTTCGATCGCCCTGGCAATGCAATCTACTGCTAAAGTTGTTTTGCCTTCCCAAGCATAGCAATAGCCTTTATTGTAGATGCCGTTGGCATGATCTGGCTTGATTTCCAAGGATCGATCGATACTTTTGTGTGCTTCTTTATATTTGCCAATTTTGGCAAAAGCGTAGCCTCGATTGTCCCAAGCTTCGTAGTTATTGGAATCGAAAAATAACGACTTTTCATAGCAAGCAATCGCCTCTTTTACCCGCCCGCAACGCCGCAATGCTAAAGCCCGATTGTTCCAAGCGTGGGTGCATTCGGGAGTGATTTCTACGGCTTTTTCACAAGCAGCCAAACATTCTGTGTTCCGACCTAATTTAGATAGTAGATGTCCCTTATTGATCCAAGATGGAGCGTGGTTGGGGTTGGCAGAAATTGCCCGATCGAAACTTTCTAAAGCTGCTTCTGAGTTTTCCCAAGCCATAAATCCGCAGCCGCGATTGTACCACACATCTGGATCGTCTGGGTTGATGCTGGCAGCTCGATCGTAACTGCGAATTGCTGTTTTGAAACGGCCGAGTTCGACTAAAACATTGCCTCTATTTACCCAGGCTTTGTAGTAATCTGGGTTGAATTCTAAGGCGCGATCGTAACAGTTGATGGCTTCTGTAAATTTTTTTAAGGAAACGAGGGAATTGGCTTTATTCCCCCAAGCTTCGTAGTCGTAGGGGTAGTAGCCCAACATTCGATCGAAATTGTCCGAAGCTTCTTGGTGTTTGTCCCATTCTGCTAAGGCGATACCTCGATTGAGTAAAGCTTGATGGTTTGAAGGTTGCAGGGCGAGGGCGCGATCGAAACTGTCTGTACACTCCTGGTATTGTTTGAGATATCCTAATGCCAAACCCCGACACACCCAGGCGTTGGTGTAATCTCGATCGATTTCCAGCACTCGATCGAACAGGACGATCGAACCTTCAAAATCCCGATCGTGCAATCGCTTTACTCCTCTATCGAATAGTGTATCAATCTCTTCCATTATTCCCTCAAATACCAACCATCCTTTTTTGTATTCTATAGCCTTTCTCGACTAGGTGACGCGATCGGGGAACTGGTAATAAGTAGAACGAAGAAGGAAGAAGGTGTTAGGTAGTAGGTGGCAGGTGGTAGGTAGTTAGGTGTGAGGACAAGCTTCAAATTGGTAGTTACTGACCTATTACCCATTACCTATTACCCATTACCTATTACCCATTACCCATTACCCATTACCTACTACCGACTCTTGGGAGGATTGGCGGTTTTTTAATTGCCAAAAACTTACCCAAATCATTGCTACTCGTACAGATGACATGACAATCACGGTAATTTTGTACAGAATTTTTGCTACAGATGCCAGGGCGATCGATATTCCGGCGAAAGAAAGCGTCGTTGACTTTACGATTCTCGAACCAGCAAAGAATTGAACTACAGGATACCAAAGGAAAGAAACCCAGTTAAAAGCCACTGCTAACAATCTAATGTTGTGCGAGGCAGAAAAACAGGCGATCGGCGCAATCCACAGGCAAAATTGAGGAGAATAGAATTTAGAAAATGAGATGAATCCTAAGATAGCGATTAAAAACGCATCAATCAATTCATCAAATGTCTTGGGTCTGAGTCCGGCGGCAAGGAAGGCACTAGCAATTTGCAGAAATTGCGCTATTTTAGTAGGAAATAAAGGTACTTCGTTTATCGGCGATACTCCCCAAGTCCAAGGTGATAGCAAGAAGAATATGGCATCGTAGGTGCTGTCGCCAATGTTCGGTCTATCTCCTTGGGCGGCATAAGGCATTTTCAAGCCGTCCATTCCCGCATATCCGAGTACGATCAGGTTTCCCAAAATGAATGGGCCAATACATATTGCGGCAACTTTAATCGCCTCGGGCAATCCTTTTCTGTACCAGATGAACGAACAGTAGGCAGGAACTGCAAACAAGGCATAACCTTTGAGGGCAACCATCAGTCCCAACCAACAAGCTCCTTCTATGTATTTTTCATTGCGCACTGCCAGCAAGCAGAAAAGAGTAGCGATGACTAAATAAATATCGTATCTCACCAGTGTAAAAAATAGCGGAGCCGGAGCCAACCAAATCCACAGCGATCGAACTGATATTTTGGTGGCTATGATACGGACAGCCCACAGGTAAAGAAACCACGATACTGTTACCCACAACCAGGAAAAGCTATTGAAACTGTTGGATAAAGGACGTAAATTTTCGGAAATAAATCGGAAAACTCCAAATAGCAAATTAGGCAGCAGCAAGTAATCCGACCACACGTCTTTGAACAAAACTCCTTGACCGATCGCCCAGCGACTGCGTATATAGTATTGATCTATATCGTAGCGATCGAATAATTTGCTTGCCGTCACTGCATCCCAAGAAAAGTAAAAAAATATCGCTCCTACTACACCCACTAGCAATAACAATCTGGGATCTTCGTAAATTTTGCGAATGCGGTTCATAATTAAATTTGGTAAATGGTAAATGGCGATCGGTAATCGGTAATCGGTAATCGGTAATTGGTAATTGGTGATTTTGGCTACCAACTGCAAAAAAATCAGTCCTAAATGTCAACTCTCAACTCTTAACTGTTGAAGTGATACCCTGACACGACAAATTTTATCTATTTTATAAAAGAATTTTGAGCGACTTGTATACATACTAATCTAGTCGCACGATCGACCGTCGTAATTTTAAAAAAATATTTACAATGACCGACAGCATTCTCGATCGAACATGATATATCTCAGATTAGTTAAAAGATTAATTTTTGTTGCGCTCGATCGCAATTAACGCATTAGTAATTTATATAGAACTTACTGAGATCTTGCATCATTCTCGATCGGTCAGCAATCGATCGGGTTTTTGACAAAAAATATGTACTTTTATGCCGCATCATTGCCAAAAACCCGGTTTCTGCGATCGGTGTCCGATCTTATACTTACGCACTCGCAACGAAAAATAAGTCTTTGCGATTACAACGCTCTCGCTCGTAACGATGCTAAAGTAAGATTTCTTGCGTCCAGGATTGTTATATTTAATACCTCCGATCGTAAACTTCTGGCGAGAGTATAGCGGTATGGTGCGTCGCTAAAGAATAGTCGTAAATAATCAGAATTCTTGCGGCGACACACCAGACTTTAATTAGGATCGTGGATTAAATAACTTCCGTAGGTTGGGTTGAAGCATGAAACCCAACGTTCGAGCGTGGTGTTGGGCAAAGCGTAGCGGAGGGTTCGTTCCTAGTCCCAACCTACCAAAAATGCAAGTTATTTAATTCTCATTCCTTAGAATGGGATTTTGATAATAGTCTCTACCGAAAGTGATAGAAGAAGGTTAATCTTAAATCCGGCTTGAACCCCCCCCGTTGTTTTTGAATGAAGCACCACCCATAGCAGTAAGATGCGCACTGTGCAAAAGATAGACTGGCCGTCAGTCCTGTTGAAGTCGGCACAAGCAGATTTGGCGTGCAGAAGTGGTTGCAACCGCGCCCGCCGTCAAGGGGATAATCAACCCGGATTTAGTTAAAGATTTTGTGTTGTTGCTCGATTAACCTTTCTCAAGGCTGATGTCAAGCTGTACAATACCCAAAAGGGTAACAGAGGAGTGTAGCAACATGGGTTGGACTTGCGACGGCGTAGCTAAATATAATCCAGAATTACATAGCGGTACTGGCCCCCACCCACCCTATGACAACGACGGGCCGATGTGCATGATGTGCGGCTTGCCGAAAGAGGCGGTGGTCGGTCAAACAAATACTTCAAGTCCAGGAAATGGACTGCCAATCAAACCAATTCTGATAGCTGTTGCAGGAGTATTAGTTATTGGCGGTGGCGGATTTGGTGCGTACAAAGCATTTTCCGGCGGCAGGATACCCGAACCAGAACCACCACCTCCTGTAATAACTGGTGCTTCACCGGGAGAATTACTAAGTTCCAAAGCAGTCAGTGCCTCGTCTTTGAGTCAAGGGGAAAAGATGCTGCTAGCAGGCGGGAAAGCTGATGCTGAAAAACAAGCTGGGGCTACCGCATTTGTCAGCAAAAATTGGGATGAAGCGATCGCGAAATATCAAGAAGCTGCGGCAAAAGACCCCAACGATCCAGAAAGTAAAATTTATCTGAATAATGCGACGGCTCAAAAAACAGGAAATCCGCTAACAATTGCCGTAGTAGTTCCGATCGCGGGCAGTGCGGATGCAGCAAAAGAAGTCCTCAGAGGTGCCGCTTTATACCAGGAACAATTCAACAAAAGTCCTGCGGTTCCCGGTAGGTTATTAGAAATTGTAATTGTCAATGACGAAGCTGGCAAAACCGTCGCGATCGCCCAAGACTTAGTTAATTCTCCCAGCGTATTGGGAGTTTTGGGACACGGCATCGATAGCAGTTCTCAAGACGCCATCAAAAGTTATGAAGCTGCCGGATTAGCAGCCATTTCACCGATTAGTTCCAGCGTGTCGATCGACTCTGCCAACAAAGCCACCTTGAAACTCACCAAGGTACTGGAAAAAACCGAGGAAATGCTGAAAGTTTACCTCCAAAAACTTGGAGAAACTGTCGCAAAATATGCTAATAAAAACCACTCCCCCGCCGCGATCGCGATTTTCTACAATTCCGACAGCGTTTACAGCAAGCAACTCAAAGAACTATTAGTTTTAGAAGTGCCAAAAGCTGGCGGCAAAATTGCCAAAGAAATCGATATCAAAGCAGGTGCTACATTTGATGCTAAATCCGCCCTATCTGAGGCCAGTCAAGCAGGAGCCAATGTAGTATTTATGGCAGTGAGTAAAGACCAAGTAGAACAGGCGATCGCGATCGCGCAAGCCAACAAAGAAACACCTCAACCTTTAGCATTAATCGGAGGTAGCGAACTTTATAATCCGACTACTTTAGTTAAAGGAGGCGATGCCATCAAAGATTTAGTGCTAGCAGTTCCTTGGCGGTGGGAAAAAGACGATCCTTTTGCCAAAGAAGCATCCGATATTTGGAAAGGACGAGTCAGTTGGCGGACTGCAACAGCCTTCGATGCTACCCAAGCTTTAACAGCAGCAATTAGCAGCAATCCTACCCGCGAGGGAACAGTGACATTTCTCACAGCCGGAACTCAAATCTCGGGAACCGCTAAAGAATTTGACCTGTTAAAAGAGATTCCGCTAGTCAAAGCTGTCGAAGGCAAAGACGGCCCTCCAGGCTCTAAATATCAATTCGATGCTGTTCAATAAATAGTTGAGAGTTGATAGTTGAGAGTTGATAGGTAGGGGCGGTGCCCCCGTGCCCGCCCTCATAGTTGAGAGTTGTAGTGCGAGCGTCCCCGCTCGCGATCGATTGAGAGTTGATAGTCGGAAAGCGAAGCGTTCGCCAAGGGCGGAATCGAATTTATCTGCGTTTATCTCCGTTTATCAGCCTCGATCTGCGGTTGCAAGTTGATAGTTGATTTTCTGCCGCCTACCACCTACTTCTTCCTTCTTCCCTCTTCCCTCTTCCTTCTTCCCTCTTCCTTCTTCCTTCTTCCTTCTTCCTTCCCTCTTCCATATATAGATCTGTGATTAGAAATCAACGCCCGCTGTGGCAATATCCATTATTTCAAAGACCGTTAATCGTGCTGTGTTTATGTTTAATTGCCGCAGCACTATTTGGCATATTCGGGTTTGGTAGACCGAATATAGCAGTTGCGATC
>JBOFTL010001072.1:0-5996 GCA_051652045.1 Microcoleus sp.
TTATTAGTTAAGCTGTAAGGTGCGCAGTGCGCACCCTACATATAGAATGCTTGCCTCCAAGACTGTCAACAATACATTAAACCCGCGATCGCGCCACCAAATAAACAATGTACCGCTATAATATCTAAGGCAAAGTCAGAATTTCTACTCCCGAATCTGTCACGGCGATCGTGTGTTCAAATTGAGCAGAAAGCTTTTTATCTTGAGTAATCGCAGTCCATCCATCGCGGAGAATTTTCACTTCCCAAGTACCCTCATTAATCATCGGTTCGATCGTAAATACCATACCGGATCTGAGCTTTTTTCCAGTTCCCCGCTTCCCGTAGTGGAGGATTTCCGGTTCGGTGTGAAAAACGCGATGCACTCCGTGACCTGCAAAATTTCGTACTACTGAAAAACCTTGAGATTCAGCATATTCTTGAATGGCCGCACCGATATCGCCAGTGCGAGCTCCCGGTTTGACTTCCGCAATGCCTCTCATCAGACATTCTTCGGTGACTTCAACTAATTTTTTAGCTAAAGGTGAAGGCGTCCCGACAAAAAAAGTTTTGGAAGTATCGCCGTGGTATCCTTCAACTAAAGGCGTAACATCAATGTTAATAATATCGCCATCTCTGAGGATTTGTTTGGCATTGGGAATGCCGTGACAGACTACTTCATTGACGCTAGTACAAATAGATTTGGGAAAGCCTTTGTAGCCCAAAGGAGCGCTTTTTGCCCCGCGCGATTGAGTCCAGCGTTCGGCTTCATTGTTAATTGCTAAAGTGCTAACACCTGGTTTAACCATCGGTTCGAGATGTTGGAGAAGTTCGGCAGCTAAGCGGCCTGCTTGGCGCATTTTTTCCAATTCTCTTTTTGATAGCAGCACTAATGGTTCGGTTGGCATATTTGAGTTGAGAGTTGAGAGTTGAGAGTTGAGAGTTGAGAGTTGGTAGGGGCGGTGCTCCCGTGCCCGCCCGCTTGAGTTGAGAGTTGGTAGGGGCGGTGCCCCCGTGCCCGCCCGCTTGAGTTGTCAATTCTCATCAGTCATAAGCAGGGAAAAGGAAAGAATAAAGAAGGAAGAAGTAAGAAGGAAGAATGCAGCTACAGTGTTTAACTCAGCTCTAGAATAGAGTTGAACCAGTTGTCAAATCGATCGCCCAAAGCTGCTAAAGAATATTCTACCTCTGCTTGGTGGCGGCAAGCAAAACGGTCAAGGCGATCGAGTCGATCGATCGCGTTTACCAATCCATTAATACTATCGGGTTCGACTAAAAAACCCGTCACTCCGTCTCGCACGATTTCCGCCGGCCCCCCCCGCGCGTAAGAAATCACCGGTACACCGCAAGCTAAAGCTTCAATGGCAACATTTCCGAAAGCTTCCACCCAGCGGGGTGTCATCAACAAGGCGAGGCATTCCCGAACTTGTTTTTGCATGGCGGTTGTTGTCAAAAACCCTAAATATTCTACAGGAGCGTCTGGGTAATCGGCACAAATTTTTTGCCAGTAGTTTTCATCCTGCATTTTTCCCATAATTTTGAGAGGAATTCCTGTAATTTTAGCGGCGGCGGCTGCATCTTCTAAACCTTTTTCTGGGGCGATGCGGCCGAGCCAAACTAATTGGCGATCGGGCTTGCGGCAAAATTGATATAGGGATAAATCTATGCCGCTTCCCAATAACTGACATTCGCTGGCAAAGGCAAAGGTTTCGGCTTGGGATTTAGTATAAACTCCGATCGTACCGGGAAATCGATCGGCTATTTGTCCGGCAATTCGATCGAGAGATTCAGAAAGAGAACCCATGCTGATAAAATGGGCGATCGGAGTGTTAAAAAATGGCGTTAAATAAAATGGCAGCCAATCGTAGGCAAAGTTAACAATAATGTCCCATTCATCTTGTACTTGCCGCGCGTATTCCCACATATTCCCTAATACAGAATTAGGTGGCATGATAATCGGAGCCGCGTAATCTTGTGTTTGGGCGGTTATTTGTAAATCGCCATCAATTTCGATAACTGGAATTGATTCTAAAACAGAACCAGTAGGGGCGACAACTGCTATTTGATGGCCTCTGCGGTGCAATTCTTTAGCAATATTGAGAACTGTAAGTTCGACGCCGCCGCCCAACCCGGAACCGAGTTGACCTACAGATGTTGAGAGGAATAAGAGTTTGAATTTGCGATCGGACATTTGAGAGTTGTTTGGGAGTTTTGAGTTTTGAGTTTTGAGTTTGGCTCTCCCTTAGTTAGGGTGATAAATTTATCTTATCATAATATCGATCGCTACTATCGCTACTGATGCTCGATCGCTCGCAGTATAGCTGCTGTTACTAGCAATAACCCAATCCCGGCAGCACCTGCTAAAGGTTTTCCTGCAATTCCTGTTATCCATTCAGGTACTTTATCGGTTGGATTAATTGCTTTAGCTGTGTCGAGAGTGGTAATCCCCCAAATCCAACTCGCATGAATTCCGATCGCCAACCCTAAACTACCATTGTCGGCGATGCGAGCTAATGTTAAAACCATCCCCATCAGCCACAATCCGGGAAGTTGGGGCAGCGTTTCTTTTGCTTCCCAAATTAGGTGGGCGATCGCGAAAATTGCACTGGCGATCGCTGCTGCTGTTATTATTGAATAATCTTGCTGGAGTGTGGTTTGCAAGAATCCGCGAAATATTAACTCTTCCGTGCCGCTAATCCATAGAGCTAATAACAGAGTTAGCAGGGTAGAATAGTTGAGGATTGAAGATTGAATGTGAGGAATAGTTTCGCCTGTTTCAGTTTGATATTCTGTGACTTGCCATGCGATCCAGCCAGCAGTTAATTGCACTCCGAATAACACTGCTAAGCTGCCAATTCCTAAGACAAATCCGAGCAGCAATGAAGTTAATGTTGCTGGTTGCCAGTACCAACCCCAACGATCGAAAGTAGTGCTTTCGATCCGTGTTGCCGACCACAAAATTAATGGTACAATTAGATAAAGGGAAGCTAGTAACGGAAGTTTTTTATTGCCTAATGGTTGGGGCGGACGCCATTTAAGGGCGATCGCTAACAAAATTGCTACTGGCAACCACACAAAAACCCACGTTGAGAAAAAAACAATTACTTTTACAAGGGCGGGAATTGGCATAGAGATTTTAGATTTTAGATTATAGATTGTAGGATTGTGGATTGTAAAATTGTATATTCTAAGATTTTAGATTAGGGTTTAGATTGTATTCGATCGCTGGGTCACAATAAAATCATTAGTAGTAGGGACTTGAGTCCTAAGTAACTCAAATCTGCAAGCAAGGACTGAAGTCCGCACTACAAACCATAAAAATTGTTGGTAGTAGGGACTTGAACCCTAAGTGACTTAAATCCTAACTGACTTAAATCTGTAACAAAGGACTGAAGTCCGCACTACAAACCATAAAAATCGTTGGTAGTAGGGACAGCGATCGGGATTTGGTATTACTCAGCAGAGTTATCGCCTTCGCCTTCCTCCTGGAACTCGTTATTTTCATCGAGGCTGCGATCTTTATCAATCTGAATCAAGTGAATGTGTTTGTAACCCAACTTAATTTCAAACTCATCCCCTGGCGCTAATCCCATTGATTCGGTATAAGTTGTACCGATAACAATTTGACCGTTTTTGTGTACGCTAGCGCGATAAGTTGCCTCTCTACCTCTACCATCTCTATTGCTGTCGCGGTGTAAGGGAATCCCCCTTGCAGCAAGCACGGCATTGTAGAAACCCGTGAGATTGACGCGAGTCCGATCGCTTTTTGTGGTGGAATAATACCCGCACTGCTTTGCGGTTTCTCGCCTGGGTAAGTGGGCAAGTTCTTTTACTTTTTGTAGCAGGGCTTTTCCTGTAAGCGGAGTTGTGGCAGTTTCAGTCATAAAACCTTTTTGTAGCATTATAAAAAATATATACTTAAACTATGGGTTTTGCTCAAGATATTTACTTAATTTTTAATCCGGGTTCTGGCGCGCGAGGGTTAAAAACTTGGTTACTTTGCAGGCATTTCGCCCAAAACCCAATATTTTTATCTCTTTACCGGGTTGCTTAATCGCCCGCAAGAGCTTTAACGAAATATTTTCCTCCCAAAACGTGGTAAAGAGCGATCGCTTTTTTCAGTCTTCCCTCTTCCCTCTTCCCTCTTCCCTCTTCCCTCTTCCTACCGATCGAGCTTGCGCTGAATTTGCTTGAGGGATTGGTACATTTCTGGAAGACGGTTGTAAATAGCTGCGGCTTTAAGAAATAGTTTGTGGGGAATTGCTGGCACCCCAGTGACGATCGCACCTGCGGGTACATCGCTGTGAATTCCAGCTTTTGCTGTGGCGATCGCGCCGTCTCCTATCTTAGCTTGATTGGCAATTCCTACCTGACCTGCCAGTATGACATTGTTGCCAATTTTTACTCCCCCTGCCATACCGACATGAGCGGCAAAAGCGCAATTTTTCCCGACATGACACCCGTGACCTACCTGTACTAAGTTGTCGATTTTGGTATTTTGACCGATGCGAGTTTCACCGACTGCTGGTCTGTCGATCGTGCTGTTGCAGCCAACTTCAACTCCTTCTTCCAGTACGGTGCAGCCTGACTGTTCCATTTTCACCCATCCCGCAGCCGAGGGTACGAAGCCAAAACCTTCGCTACCGATAACTGCACCGCTGTGGATCGTGCAATTTGCCCCGATCCGAGTGCGTTCGTGAATGACGCAGTTAGCGTGCAAAACTGTATTTTCGCCTATTGCTACTTCCGGGTAAATTGTGACGTTTGGGTGAATGCAAACGTTGTTGCCGATTTTAACTCCTGCTTGAATGACAGCGTGAGCGCCGATATTGACATTTTGACCGATTTGTGCAGAAGGGTGAACGATCGCAGAGGGATGAATTTCTGGTGTGGGGCGAAATGGTTGATAAAAAAGTGCGATCGTTTGAGCGAATAACAATCGTGGATCGCTGGCTGCTATCCAAGCAATGTTGCGATCGCTACATTGAGTCTGGAGGCTTTCATCTAAGGGCAAAATTAAAGCGGAAGCATTTGTCGATGCTGCATGAGTAGCAAATTTTGCACCTTCTATATAACTGATATTACCGGATACAGCTTCATCGACGGCGGCTGGACCTGTAATTTCCGGATCGCCTGCATTACTGGAGGTGATGAGAGTGCGATCGTTCGCTAAATTAAGTTTTTGTACTATTTCGCTAAACTTCATCAGAAAAAAGTTTGTACCTGAAACTAAAGCTAAACCAGTATAGCTTGTACCAGAATCGATCCGATCCTTCTTTTGCCAATCTCGGTAGAGAAAATTATCAAACAGTCGATACTTTCAGGATTAATACCAGTTCTCTAAAAGTCTGCTACAATCTTTGACCCCCCCTAACCCCCCCTTATAAAGGGGGGGGACAAGAACACTGTTGCATTCTTTTTTAAAATTGGTATAACAAGATTAAGCTGAGGAAACCCAAAAAAAAGCCGTCCCTCTGAGACGGCGTTTGAAACGCAATAATTGCGCTAAGAATTGAGAAATATTGATGCCGATCTGCGATAGGCTATTGAGCTTCCTGCTGCGGCTTTTCTATTGCCTTAAGTTCGTCAGCTTGATAAACAACTTCTTTGACAACTCCGGGATCTCCCAGTTGCTCAGCTTGTCCGTTATTAACAGCAACCATTACCCCGCCGGCATTGCCAGCTATCACTACCAAGCGTTCCTTGGCTTCCCAAGTACGTTGAGTCCCTGATGGCAAAGTTCCCTCAAATTCAGTTTTGCCATCTACTTCCACCTGCATCCAAGATTCGTCTTTAAAACTGACGCTAACCATCACCGGTTTATTTCCGGTGCGAGCTTTATTTAAATTTTCATCGGTTTTTGCCGATCCTACAGGAGTATAAGTATCCGACTTCCGGCTTTTAGAACCTGCGAAATTAACTGGCTCACCGCCTAAATTTTGCGGTGGTGGTAGCTCGATCGAACCTGCGTCAGTTTGGGCTGTTTGCTGAGTACCGCCCATCCACTGAGACAAACCG
>JBOFTL010001073.1:0-11580 GCA_051652045.1 Microcoleus sp.
AAAACCGGCACTTGAAGCGGAAGGCATTCAAGTTTCCAGGTTCAGCTTTTATCACCTGTTTGGGACCAAGTTTTTTGCGGCTGCCCTAACTGCTGAAAATCAGTATGTGATGGCGATGAGCGATCAAGAAACCGGGGAATTTAATTTCTCGGAACATGACCCGAACGAACTGAAACAGATTCAGCAACGGCTGGACACCGAAAAGCCTGGGGCAAAAGTGAAATGGATTGGGCAGGGCACTGGCGGAGAATTCGCCCTGTACGAACTCAATGGACAAATGGGAAATATCACATTAAATGTCTAATTTGATTTAAAATCACGAATGGAGAGTGGGTTGAACGGAAGTAATTTGATTGACCTTGCGGGATACTTAGCAATGCTACGGCATAGCCTTAACCAGCAGGGCACCCAAGGAACGATCGGGGACTTGCTCACCCGCATTGAGTCTGATGCCGGAATTGCTGGATTGGATGTCCTACTGCTGGAGAAATCCCGTGGGTATTCGGTGTTTCAAGATGTTTCAGCAGGGCAATTTGGCACCTACGCGCAAACCGAATCGTTCATTCGAGAGATTGATTCTTATCTTTCCAAAATTTTGGAAATTGAAGCACCGATCGGAACTCCAATTTTGACGACAGGCTGGACAGCGACGACGACACAGCCAGCGCAATCAATCAATATTCGGGAACTGGAATATGTTGTTGGCTCCTAGCGAAATCACGATCGCTGCATTGCGGGCAGATTTGCCATTGCAAAGGCATCATGCAGGCAGCATCCGGCTGCAACTGCTAGCACTGAAGGAAGGGCTGAGTGTAGTTAGATCGATTGAAACGACAGTTGTGCAACGGCATACTGTCGCCCAAGGGGATAATTTACAGATTATCAGCCAACGGATATTTGGCACGCCTGACTACTGGCGTACGATCGCAGATATGAACAAAATTGAGTATCCTTATCTTGTCTATCCTGGGCAGGTTTTAGAGATTCCTGATGCTTGATGCTTGATTCACTGCAACGATCGCTCGAAATTCGATACGGCATCGACCTTGCCTTCGACACTCAAAAGTGTCGGGATGTTGAGGTTGATGGGCTTGACTTTGCCTATGCTCGATCGGTGGAATGCTTGCAAGAAGAGTTAGAGCGATTGTTCTCCTTGACCCCGCAGGGTAGCTTTATTGATGACCCTGACTATGGCGTGAACATTGACTGGATTGGGACTAGCCCGAATCCCGATGTTGCGGTGACTTTGGCGCGGGTAGAAATCCAACGAGCTTTGGAACATCCCAGTTTTGCGACTCGGATGCAGGTGAAGTCCTTGGAAGTTTCTTGGCAGCCGATCGAGCCGAATGTACTGCGAGTGACGGGCACGATCGAATGTTTCGGGTTTGAAGGATTCCCGATATTTTCGTTTGGCCCCTATGCGTTGAGGTATCTATTAGATGGCCGCTAATCCCTACTTCCTGAGTGCTGATGAGGTTGTCGATCAGATAATCTCCTACCTTCCCCCAAGTTGGCAGGCTAATTTTACTGGCAAGGTTTTGAAGCGGCTGATTGTTGCCGTCGCCTATGCGATCGAGGGATTGTACGCACTATCGGCTCAACTGTTGCGGCTGGCAATTCCCATCACTTCAGAGGGGCGTTTCTTGCAGGCTTGGGCGCGGTCGATCGGGATGACTCCCTATTCTGGCGTGCGGGCAACCGGGGTGGCGACATTCGAGCGTTATCGGGTGGGGGAAGAAATTACTGTCCCGATCGGTACTCGAATTCAGTCGGCGGCGGGAATCCGGTTTGAGACAACACAATCTGGCGTGATTGGTGCAACTGAAACTCAAACAACTGTTCCGATCGTTGCCTTGAACTCCGGCACATCCGGCAATATCGGGGTGGATGGCGTCAATATCATGGTTTCGCAAGTTGTGGGCGTTGACCGAGTATTCAATGCGATCGCTACCCAGAACGGCTTGGATTCCGAATCGGATGATAGTCTGCGGAATCGAATCGGTTTGCATTTGGCGATGTTGCATCGGGCGACCATCCCCGCGATCGAGGGGGCGATTAACCAGGAGTCTTACCCTGAAGTTCGCAGCTTTGTGACCTATCGCAATGCGGGCACTCCAGGATATATTCGGGCAATCATGGCAGATGCGGGCGGCGGTGATTCGTTCCGTCCTGAATGGTCACTGAGCAGTACCACGAATCTCTATACTGCTTCCTGCACTTTGGACACGGTGAATGGGTTGACTGCGTCGGGCTGGCCTTGTCGTCGATTTGGCGAGTATGGTCGGGCTGAAGATGGGCGTGAGCAATGGCTAGAGTCAGCATCGATCGTGGATTGTGCCGCAGGGCCATGGCGATTCTACTACGATCGGAATTTGCGACGGCTCTACGCTTCAACCGACGGTACTGATTTATCGACCATCCCCTGCACCATCTATGCTGGGGTGCTGTGGCGAGCACTGGTTGATCTGGAAAATAACTGGGTTGCCAATGGGGTTGGCATCGATATTATTGTCCCGTTTGTCACAAAGTCGGGGGTCAGACTCACTTATGAATTAGAGGTTGGCTACAATGCCGTGGACGTTGAAGCGGCGCTACGATCTGCGGTGGTGAATTACATCGCAGGTATGACGATCGGGCAAGATTTCGAGCTAGAAGGAATTTTCCCGGCATTGGCGAGTGTGGCTGGGGCGAGGGGCGTTTTGATTACTGAGCCGACGGCTAATGTAGTTATTGCTGGAGATGCTATATTTCGACTGGCCGGATCTGTATTAGTTGCACGGAGATTATCGTGAACCATAAGCATCAATGCCCTAGTCATACATCTCATATCCCTGGCGATGACGAACCGGATAAGTGGGTTCAACGGGGTGGCGATCTCGTATGCAGTTATTGCGGGAGTTTGCACCCAGAGGAGTTTATCAACTTTTTGAAAGACGCGATCGACCCTGCAAAACCTCGACATTACTTAGGGGAGACGACAAAGGATTATAAATTCTATATCAATCGCCCAAATGTCTCCAACGCCTCGGAAGGCGCGATTAAATTCTATGGTTGGCACTTGCCAGCATCTATATCACTTGAGGAAGAGGCTTTATTCCGAGAAGCCCAAGAAGTATCTTTTCGCAAAATGATGGCAAGACTGGATCAAGCATCAATAGAAATCTTTACGTAAAATGCCTCTACCCACTCCCCCCACAGGCTACGAACAACAGGCATTTGAGGTATTGCGCCAAAACCTTCCGGGGCAATGGTTCCAATCTGTCTGCACTCCTGAATCACAGATTTATCCGTTGCTCCGTGGTGTGGCGTTGGCGCTGGCTCATTACCGCTATAGCCAAGAACAAGCGCTTGATGCAGCCATTCCCAATACTTCAGAAGGCGCATGGTTATCGTTGCATTTGCAGTCGATCGGGCTACAACGGCGATCGGGGGAGACTGACCCGAATGCACGGCTGCGCTATGCTCAGGAATTTGCCCAAACCAAAAATACTAGGGTGGGATTGCAACGGGCGATCGAATCCCTGACTGGGCTGGAATCTCCACAAATTCGCCTGGAAGCCGATCGGGGATTAGGTCGATTTGGCGAATTTCGGGTTGTTGTCGATGCCAAGACAATCCCATGGAATGAGGTTGATATCGGGTTCTTGGGGGAATTCCTGCGGAACTTTGTATCAAATGGCATTGTTCCTAGCATTCGATCGGAATTGCAATGTCTGCTCTATCAGGACCTAGGGCATTGGCGCTTCAGCGATGGGTTCCCACCATTCAATCTATTTGGCCCGATCTGGCAACGGCGCAATTTTATCAGCCAGTACAGCCTGTTCAACAGCCGCAATCTGATTGCCCAAATGTCGGCGGCGGAATGGGCCACGAGTCGCGATCGGCTGGAAGGCATTTTCCAAAATGGCCGATTAGATTCTCCGGGGGCATTTTTCCTCTTTCTCAGCGATCAGGGAGAATGCCCCTACCTCAATGCTAATTACTCGATCGCGTTGACTCCGGGTGATGCGGAAAACGCTGTCCCTCAGATTGATTTCATTGCCGATGGGTTTAGGTTCTCTGACCAACTGCCAGGGTATCTCCCGATCGCTGGTGCAAATCTCAGCGCTCCAGCATTTACGGGTTCAGTGCCCGTGTTGACAACATTGCCTGTGTTGTCGGTGGCATTGCCTCAGTTGATGGTGTCGATCGTCGGTGGCGGAACAGGGCAAGAGGCTTTGGTCTACGAAGGGCGTGATTTTACCCGATGGACGATCGAATCGATTACTGAAACTCCACCAACAGTCCCGGCATCACCCCAACTGACCTTGATGCAAAATGGGCCATGGACGCTGATATTAACTCCGGGCGATCCGGCGTGGGGTTCGGTGCCACCGATCGGCACAACGCTAACTGGAACCCCGATCGCTACACTCAATCCTTCCTCAGTTTGGTGGACGGACAGTGAGGGAGATATTGTCGATACTACCCCAATTTGGGATGAAGATGACCAAGCCGTTTATATGGCTGCTGAATTCCTGCTGCCAAGCGGTACACCCCAGACAATCCGAGAGCTAGAACTCAGGCTGAATGGGGTGCGGGTGGAATATCGACGATTCGCGATCGTGATTCCTGAGCATGTTAACCTTGGGGTTTTGTTCAAGGTGAAGGGGACTACAGTTTAGAGTCCGAAAGCTCTATTTATAGCGGCTTTGCGCAATCCAATCTCTTCGCACCCAGACACAGTGGCGTAAAAATACTGATCGGCTCCATTGTTGATTATTCGGCCAGGTTTTACCAAGCCAGACTGAGCCATTTCAAGTAAGTTTTTATAGGTGTCGCTCCCAATACTTGTGCAGTAATAATTACGATGCCCGTGCTTACTTTTTGTGATGTGTGGTTCCGCACCAAGTGTATGCCGCAGGATTTCAATCCATTTCTGATTGGTTATCATAATTTTGACGATACGTTGAACATATCTGACGACGCTGTGATAGGATCGGCGCGATCGAATCTTTGTACTAGGAAGACTCGATCGCTAACCAATGTCCTTTATCAGGAGTAAAGAAAATGGCTAACATTATTTTGCACCAAGTCGGATCTGTTTCTGTCGGACTTGATCGAAAAGATGGCTACCTGAATGCAACAAAACTTTGCGCTGCTTACACATCTCAAACAAAAAAGGTAAAAAGACCTGAACACTGGCTAAGCACAAAGGCAGCAAAAGAGTATATCGCTTACGTATCAGGCGTTACCGGAATTCCGGTAACGGATCTGGTCGTTGTCCGACAAGGGGGGACACCGGAGGAGCAAGGTACTTGGGTGCATCCAGACTTGGCAGATTCTTTTGCCGCATGGCTGTCAGTGGAGTATCAGTACAATGTTTCACAATGGCTTCAGAACTGGCGATCGGGAAAGGCTGACAACAAATTCCCGGACTCAACGATCGGCAAGGTCGAAAAGCATCCCGAACAGCAAGCGATTGAATCTATTTCTGTAGCGATCGATTGTATTTTCGGTGGCACGTCGTTGGACAAGAACTTGATTGCAGGCATCAAGGCGGAGGCGATTGCTGCTAATTATCCTCAATATCGTCCGGCACTGGAAGCAGCAAAAAGTACCATTTCGCTGCCACTCACAGCAAAGTTGTTGACGGTAACTGAATTGGCCGCACTGCTGGAAGAACGCACAGGTGAAAAGATTTCAGCAGTCAAGTTGAATAAATTGCTAGCAGAAAAAGGATTGCAGCAATCCACGGGGAAAGATAGTCCACGATGGGAACCGATCGGGCGTGGCTTTGACCATAGTCAAATGGTTGCAGATACCGCTAAGGGGCACGCCAAAACCGTTGTCACACTGAAATGGTTTAACTCAGTGCTGGATTTACTGTAGCGCTCGAATTTCGCACGAATGCTACACTGTAGGGGAATCTGAGTAAATATGTCCGATCGCCGCCATAGAGCGGCGTTTTTATTGGGAACAAACCAATGGCAGAAGCAAA
Source organism: Microcoleus sp. (assembly GCA_051652045.1). GTDB lineage: Bacteria > Cyanobacteriota > Cyanobacteriia > Cyanobacteriales > Microcoleaceae > Microcoleus. Next base: position 5,981 of record JBOFTL010001073.1, read on the forward strand.
TATCGTCGCCCGTGATCAGCAGGTACGCTGGATTGAGCCACAGACAGCAACCGATCAACGGGTGCCGTCTGCCGAAGAATTGCGGGCATCCTCAAACCTACATCAATCAAATCTGGCCGCATCCCATCGCCTTGAACGTCCAGCGGGATTGCGGAATCGCCCCAGCTTCACGGGCACAGCCAAAACTGTCACCATCCCCGCAAACACATTAGTACATGCGCCTGGGCATCCGTCCGTGCGGGAATTGGTCGGCGCGAATACCATCACCTTGCCCAATTTGGCGGACACCGTTAGTACGGTTTCCAGGTACGATCGAATTTACTTAGCTGTAATGGGTGTGGAATTTGATGCCACCCATGACTCCAACATCAACCAAACATTTCAATGGACTCAGGGGCAATCCACCCAGACATTTACCAAGGAAAACACTCGACGGGTTCGATCGGTGTGGATGTTTGTCCATGCGACCACGACGATCACTGCAACTGATTTAGCCAATGCTCTGCCCACAAATAAGCAGTTCACCGTCTCCAAAGCCTTGACGGGTTCGGCATTGGGGGCATATCAGATTTACCCCTTGGATTCGGCGTTGGCGGCGGGTGCGACTCATACTGTAATGACGGACTCGATCGAGCTAATTGACCTATGTCGAGTCTGGCGATCGCAGAATTTTAATCAAACTGGATATATTTGGGGCAGAAATGGCGAAACAAATATCACGACTGAATTCCATGTCCAGCCAAGTTATCGGTACGTTGGGCCTGGGTGGGAAAACCTGACGGAACGATGTCAGGAAACATTGCAGCGGATTTTATCCGGTGCGTCGTTACCCGAATCACCTGGGCGCGATTACGCTGTCTACAACCTAATCAATGGACAATATGGCGCAAACTTGGATAATCCAGGGATTGCAACTGCGTCACCAAATGGCTCAACAGCGATCTCTAATGACCAGCGGGTGTCGATTACCAATCAAGCCATCACCCAAAAGACTTACTGTGCTGCGGTGGTGACCGTCAACTCTGGCGGTTTTGCCCAAGGTTCGGTGCCGTTTCAGGTCAATTCGCCCACGGGTTCGATTTTTAGTCAGGATGAAGCAGACCACAAGGTTTACACTGCCAATGGCGTAGACGTTACAGCTTCTGGTCGATTGACTGGGTTGGGCGGGAATGGTGCGCTCATCTGGACTGCCAACAATGCCCAAGTCGTTGCTCCAGGCGACACTATTTATATTGTTCCCGGCATCTTCTATCCTGCTGGCTCTGGATTTCCCAATTCAGGCACGATCGATGCCGTCTATGTCAACGGTGCGACCATCAACGCGGCCAATGTGCGGGATGGGGACGGCGATTTATCGGCCTATGCGGCACCGACCGCAGGGGATAGTTATTTTGTGATTGTGGGGCGCGATCGGGGTGCCGTTCATTACGTCTACGAGCGATTTTCAGTAACTTCTGACGCTCAGGGAGTGGTACGGATTCCGGCTAATACGAATGGCGCGATCGCCTTTATTTCGGGGACTAATGCTCCATCTGGCCGCATTAATCTGCCAGTGATCCGAGGGCTGAATGCTTCGACTGCCTATCAAATCCTGTGCTATCGCCCATTCAAGGCTTCTGAAACTTGGCAATTCCGCTGGAATGTTCCAAGATATGCAGGGAGTGGGGAACGGACATTTGTTGATGGGAGTACGATCGCTTCTGAACCGATTTTCTTGGGTCATACCCAAGGTGGGGGAAATTCAGAGTTCTTAGCTGAGGGTGGCTTGCAGTACGAACCGATCGCCTTCAGGCTGCCTGTCAATACTAATGGTTCGGCTGTCCCGGCATATCGTGCAAATTATAAAATGCAGTTCCAGGGAGAACCAGATTTAGGCTATACCTCTATTCGGGTGCTGGATTTGCATGGAGCGACTGGATTAACTGCACCATTGCCAGGAATCAGGATTACCGCTCCAGCCGCTTCATTGGCTCAATCCAAGGGAATTGCGGCTCGATTGCTTGATTCCGGTGGACGAACTTTGGGCGTGCGCAAGCTCCCGATCGTCTGCAATCAAATTTATCAATTAGTCTCGGCATTTTTGGTGGAAAAGGGTGGGGATTATCGCATTGTTGTCTGCGCCAATAATGGGGGCGACACTACCAAACCCGTGTCCCAAGGGTTTGATACTGATGCTGCGTACTATGGGGCGATCGATACCTTCAGGTTGTATTAGCGCCAAGTTTTCGCAGTCGTGTTAACCTAATGGCAGTATAGAGCTATTGTTTTTGCCGCTCCGAGGTAGGGCGGCATTTTTAATGCCAACAAATCCAGCACTTTATCCAATCGCCTATTCGGATCTCTGCCCAACGACGCAGACCCAGGAGGTCGATCGTGTGGCGCTACTAGAATCGCGATTGCTCACATTGCGGGCACAGTTGCAGATTGAGACCCGCAAATCCGGGCGATCTGCTGCTGAATTGCAGAATCAGACGTTGCAGGTGACTCGTGAGGTTTTCCCAGCAACAACTGTAGGTAAGCATTTCATTGCGGGTGGAACGGATTGGAGTACAGGGACAGTTAATGGACAAATTGACAAGCTGACCCATGTTTCTGACTCTGTAAGCCCGATCGACTTTGCGCTAACCACTGCCAGAATTCGCCATGCTGGGATTAGTTCATTCAGTAATGGGTATTGGTGCGGCGGTGAGAGCGACTTAGCGTTCACGAAAATTACATCAGTAGAGTCGATCGACTTTGTGACCGAAAAGCGCCGTGCGGTGGGCGTAGTATTGCCAGCCACGCAAGCCTATGCGCGGGGCGTTTCTTCTTCCAGTAAGGGTTACGTTTGCGGCTCATTCCTGCAAACCAACACACCGACAATGGGCGTAACGCCAGGCGTGATCCGGGCCATGACTTTTTCCACCGAAACTTTTGCAACCTTGGCCGCCAACCTTGGTAACGTGACTGGCGGATGCATGGAAGTTTCCAGTGACACAGCAGGGTATTTGGCGGGTGGCTGGGTCGGGGTGACGACTGTTTCCAAGCTGACCTACAGTTCTGAAACGGTGTCTACATTGGCCGCAGTCCTCAGCTATAAGCGATTAGCGGGTTCGGGTAATGCTTCGCAACGTAAAGGCTATTACTGTACAGGGGCCAACACAGACAACTTAAACAGTTCGCCAACAACGATCGACGCTCTGACTTTTGCCACTGATGCGATCGCTACACTGAGCGCAACCATGGCGCGAGGGGATGCCGATGTCACGGGGGCATCTAGCTTGCGGAATGGTTATCAGTTCAACTCTGATATCCCCGCCTCAACTCAGGTGCTGAACTATGCCACTGAGCAGGTCACGGCGATCGGGGCAATCCTCAGCCGTGGTGGTCGTTACGCTGTTCCTGTCGGCCGTCCCTAGTTTCCAAAATTTTGGAATATTTACACGCATATGCAATTTAGTACAAATTGTGACGAAGCCATTCGCCTAGAAATTAGATCGGCTCCGTCTCTGGCGGGCCAATATCGGAAAGCGCGGCTGATTATCAACGATCGGCAATATGCCTTGGATCAATGGTCGATCGACCATGAGAAGTCATTGTTGGAGATCCAGAAATTCAAGATTTTTGCTGAAATCAAGCGGGCAGCGGGTAGTCCGGTTGGTGAGATTGAAGCTCGGCAAATTGAATTGGATATCCGCAAAATCGAACTCAGTTTGGCCCAATCTGCCCGATTAATTGAAGATGCGGAGCGGGAAAAAGCCGCAGCCATTCGTGAAATGATTGCAATCAATCAGCAAGCAGGTGTGGATTTTGAACAACTCCCGATCGAGGAGTATCAAGCCCAAATGGGGAGTGATTTGCACGATCGGAAGTTGCGCAACATCATGGCCTCAATTTATGCGGTTCAGAGTGGCATCCCTCCGGCTGTATTCATGGATTTGATGGAACTCCCTCCGGAAAGTTTGGCGCGATATACCAGCAATATCAATCGGTTGAGTGAAATTAACCCATTACTGGGCGCGATCGATGCAGCTGCATTAGTGGGGGACGACAATGGCGATCGCTGATTACTTGGCTTGGGATTTAAACAATTCGCTAACAACGAGCAAGGGTGTGCTGCCGATTTTTCGGCGTGCGACTACTGCCTCTCAGGAGTACTCTGAATCTGGCTCTTTGAGGTTGGTAACGGCTGGGGAACACAGACCACGGTTTGCGGCGGATGGTACACTCACCCTTGAAAAAGCTGCATCCAATCTGCTGACTTTTCCCCTTCGGCTGAATGATTCGTCCTGGGTTAAGGGCAGTAGCATCACAGTCATCCCTGACGCGATTCAGGGGATGGATTCTAATTATCTAGCCGATCGCGTCTCTGTCTCAGCGTTTACGGGCAATGCCAATGCTCAGATTCTGCGGAAGAGTTTAACGATCGGGGCTGGCCGCCAAATGACAGCCTCAGCTTATTTGGCTTTGGCTGCGGGAAGATTTGGCGGGAATGATGTGCTGCGGGTGACGGGTTCCGGGTTGGTCGCTCCGGTGTCGGTGCCGCTTGGCCCCATTTACAACGAGAACTTGGCACGATATATCCGCACTAATTTCACATTCAACACTTCGGGGAATGCGACTACAGCAACAACTGAAAATGTCGCCGAAAGTTCCAGCACGGTTAACTTTGAGTTCTACTGTGAGTCTGCGGTGTCGATTAATTGGGGGGGCGCACAGATTGAGCAGGGGAGTTATCCTACATCGTTTATCCCGCAAGAGGAATTTGTTCGATCGAGGGCACGGGATTTTCTGCAATATCCCAAAAATCCAGTAGAGGGATTGACTAGCTTTATTTTTTACTGCAATCTCACTAGCTGGGCCGGGGATGGTGTAATTGCTCGGACTGGCAATTTTACGGTCGAAATCGTTGGTGGCAAATTGCGAGTAACTTGCGGGGCTGTGATCGCCAATGACCCGGCAAATCTTCCCGCTTCCGCCAAAATTGCAGTGCGGGTTTCCCAGGGACTGCAACGAGTGCAGGTTTATGTGAATGGCGTGATGGTCGTCAAGCAGGCGATCGCGGGTTACACAGCATCAGCCGGTGTGTTGGATGTGGGGAGTGATTCAATTCGCAAAATCCGATGCGCCTATTTTTTCAATCGTGATTTATCCGATGGCTCGATCGATGTGGGCGGCTCAGTGGCTGGGGATTTATACGAGCTACATCAGCAGGATGATTTAGTGGCTCGGTATGCCGACAGTTACTCTGAATTTGACTTGCCTCCGGTGCGGTTGACTCCAGGCCAATCTGTTCCAGTGCGGTTTCAGTCCTACCAAACGGCATCGCAATCCGCTAGTAGCGTCACTCCTGGGGCGGGTGCAGTTGCGCAGGTGATCACAGTGACGGTGGACTCGGTGAGCAACCCACAAACCGATGTGGTTGTGATTAATGGCATTGAATACAGCAGAACGACTAATACGGCTGTTGCCGCAGATCAAGCTTCTGGGTTAGCCACATTAATTAATGCGGCTCCAAAACGAAATCCGGTAACCGCTAACTGGGTTTCGGGTAGCAGTTTTACGATTACTGCTGACACCGCAGGCGAAGATTTTCATGTGGGGGTGCGGGGCCGATTGTC
>JBOFTL010001074.1:0-4987 GCA_051652045.1 Microcoleus sp.
AACCCGGACGGGAACCTGCCTGCAGTTCTGCTGTAATATTTTGCAGTTGCCCGCTAAGTTGCAGCAGTTGCAATGCTTCCAGCAAGCGTTGTTCGTTCAGCGGACCTGTTGTTGCTAAGGCCAAGCGGCTTTTCACGTAATTGGGATTCAGGCGTTTAGTACCGACTACTTCGATCCCTTCCAGTCGGCCTTCTACCACCAATATTTTCACCACACCGCCCGTGAGGGTTTGCGGGGGAATTAGCGCCCCTGAAGTGATGTAGCCTTTACTGAGGTAAAGTTGGTTGACGGCCGATCGAGCTTGCAGGAGTTCAGCAAAAGTGAGGGGACGACCTACAAAGTCTTTGAGTGCTGCGTCTAATTCTGCTTTGCTAAAAACTGTACTGCCAACTACTTCAAATCGATCGACCGCGATCGTACCGGGAATGTCTGGTAAATTTTCAGGCTGTGGCGGTGCAGGAGTTGGCGGTTGCAGCAGTTGTTCTGGGGGTGGTAGCGGTGCTGGGGGCTGCGGTTCCGGCAGGGGACTCGGAGTCGGCAGGATCGGAATGGGAACGGGAATATTTTGTCTGCTGTCTGCTGGGTTGGGCAACTGAGCGAGTGATGGGGTGTCGGCTGCTGGCAGGACTGTGAGTCTGTCGTGCAACGGGCGATCGTCCGCAGTGCCAGATGCGAGGTGGCTCTCACTTGCTGTCTCACTTTCTGGCGTTCGATCGGGCTGAGCAACCTCGCTTGTTTTATATTTACTATTAGTATCAATTTTTGTATTAGAAGAAACTGCTTGATTTTCAACAAAGCCTAGAGCAGCTAGGGGTGCAGTCAAAGTCGCCGTTGAGAAACCAAGTGCTAAAGCTCTCACAAATGCGATCTTCAAACAGCCTCTGAACAATTGCAGGGGCATGATGGTACGGTAAGATTTTCTAATTGCAGTGACTTGTGTGAGAGTCTGGCGGAATCGATCGCACACAGTGCAATTACCTTATCATTTTTTTTTCCACAGTGGAACTTTGCATTAACAGCGCGGTGATACAGCGTGGTGATGCTGAGCGATCGAAATAATTGAATATGTACTCATAATTTCGGAAGTCGCACTCCACAGTCCGCTCAATCCGTTGATGTGCCAGCGTACTGAATGCCGATCCAAAATCATTATCTGTCAAGACGGCGACACGATCGAGCTTTCTGGTAATGTACGGTGAGTAGATATAACTCACACAAAACACTATCGCAATAATGGTCGTCGGCGAATTTAAACCAGGTTTAGAAGGAGTTCCCGCTACCTTGTCCAGCATTAGCTACGTCGATGGACAAAAAGGGGTGCTGGAATATCGCGGGATTAGCATCGAGGAGCTAGCACTCAACAGTTCCTTCGTAGAAACTGCATATTTATTAATCTGGGGGGTACTTCCGACAAGGGAAGAGCTAGCATCTTTCGAGTACGAAATTCGGTACCACCGGCGGATCAAATACCGCATCCGGGACATGATGAAGTGCTTTCCCGAAAGAGGACATCCAATGGACGCCCTGCAAGCTTCAGCAGCGGCCTTGGGTTTGTTCTACTCCCGCAGAGCTCTACCCAACCAGGGATACATTCGAGAAGCAGTAGTGCGACTGCTAGCTAAAATTCCGACAATGGTGGCGGCGTTCCAGCAGATGCGGCGGGGAAACGACCCGGTGCGGCCGCGGGACGATTTGAACTATTCGGCTAATTTTCTTTATATGCTTAACGAGCAAGAGCCAGATCCGCTACTAGCTCAGATTTTTGACACTTGCTTGACTCTCCATGCCGAACATACGATCAATGCTTCCACATTTTCGGCAATGGTAACAGCTTCAACTCTCACAGACCCTTACGGGGTGATTGCTTCAGCCGTTGGTACTTTAGCCGGACCCCTCCACGGAGGAGCCAACGAAGAAGTAATTGATATGTTGGAACAAATTGGTTCTGTGGAAAACGTGCGGCCTTTTGTCGAGAAGTGCGTGGAAAACAAAGAAAAAATCATGGGTTTCGGCCACCGCGTTTACAAGGTGAAAGATCCCAGAGCAACTATCCTGCAAGGGCTGGCGGAAAAGTTGTTTCAAAATTTCGGGCATGACGATTATTACGACATTGCTCTCAAGTTGGAAGAAGTTGTGGAAGAAAAACTGGCTCACAAAGGCATTTATGCCAATGTAGATTTCTATTCCGGCCTGGTTTACCGCAAAATGGCAATACCTACGGATCTGTTTACTCCGGTATTTGCGATCGCCCGAGTTGCCGGCTGGCTGGCCCACTGGAAAGAACAACTAGAGACAAACCGCATCTACCGACCCACTCAAATTTACACTGGCACTCACGGCGCTCCCTACATCCCGATAGACAAAAGAGCGCAGCCGGAAGACTCGCAATAGAAGTTAGAAGCTAGAATCCAATGCGCGCAGAAACTGAGTTTTTTGCGGGCTTACCGACTTCAAATACCCGTGCTTTCAACTTTCTAGCTTCACCAGCTACCTGCTAAAAGTTGCCATGCTGGGTTGCACCCCCCTTGTAGTCTGCGGTGTTATTTGGCGACAATCACCATAAGTGACGATTTTCAGGAACTCCGGTCCTCAGGCTTGCGGGTCTGAGGTTTTTTATTGGAAGAAGATGGTAGGTGGTAGGTGGTAGGTAGTAGGTAGTAGTTCGTGGGTAGTAGAACAACCTAATACCTAATACCTCAAACCTCAAACCTCATTAGCTGTCTTAGGGGATCGTATAAATATAATTTCACCCAGTCCCTACGTTCTTGGGGTCTGTCTGGCGATATACTAATAGGCGGTAAAGCATCAAAAATCTTTACATAGATACCAAAAATCTGCCTTCTCCTGTTAAGGAAGGGTAAAAAATTTTATGCGCTCCCTCAAAAGCCGGACACAATGAACCCAGGAATTGACTTACAAGGAAGTTTCTTGCGAGCCCTGATCGATTTGGGCCTACCCGCAGACATCGCTAAAGTGCTGTGGCTGCCGCTGCCGATGTTACTCATGGTCGTCGGTGCTGTATTCGGGGTACTTACTAGCGTCTGGCTGGAACGGAAAATTTCTGCCGCCGCCCAACAGCGCATCGGCCCTGAATTCATCGGCCCTCTAGGAGTGCTAGCACCAGTTGCTGACGGTTTGAAGTTGGTATTCAAGGAAGATATCGTCCCTGCCAAAGCTGACCCGCTGCTGTTCACTCTCGGGCCGGTAATTGTGGTGATTCCAGTGTTTCTGTCCTACCTGATCGTACCCTTCGGACAGAATATGGTGATTGCTGATATTGGGACAGCAATATTTCTGTGGATTGCCCTGTCCAGCATTCAGCCGATCGGTCTGCTAATGTCGGGCTATGCTTCTAATAACAAATACGCTCTTCTAGGCGGCCTCAGAGCGGCGGCGCAATCTCTCAGCTACGAAATTCCCCTCGCTTTGGCTGTATTGGCAATCGCGATGATGTCCAACAGCCTCAGCACGATCGACATCGTACATCAGCAAGCCGGCTACGGCATTCTCGGCTGGAATATTTGGCGGCAGCCTGCTGGTTTCCTGATTTTCTGGATCGCAGCACTTGCAGAATGCGAACGCTTGCCTTTTGACCTCCCAGAAGCTGAAGAAGAACTGGTAGCAGGATATCAGACCGAGTATACGGGCATGAAATTTGCTCTGTACTACATCGCTTCCTACGTTAATCTCGTCCTTTCTTGCCTGCTAGTAGCCGTTTTGTACCTGGGCGGTTGGGAGTGTCCGATTCCCGTGACGGCGATAACTAATGCCCTGGGATTGAGTGAAACAACTCCGTGGTTGCAGGTAATTACCGGTATGCTTGGTATTACCATGACCATGCTCAAAGCTTACTTTTTCCTGTTTGTGGCAGTGCTGCTCCGCTGGACTCTGCCGCGAGTTCGGATCGACCAATTGCTCGATTTGGGATGGAAGTTTTTACTTCCCGTTGCTCTAGTTAATTTGCTGTTGACTGCAGCTTTGAAACTGACCTTTCCCTTCGCTTTTGGCGGTTAATTATTAATAGGTAATGGATGATGTAGCGATCGAAAGCTGTCAACCAATTACCTATTATCAATTAGCAATTAAAAACTCGAATACAGAGAGAGAACACGATGCTGAAATTCCTCAATCAAGTGGGCGAATACGCCAAAGAAACCGTTCAAGCTGCCAAGTATATCGGTCAAGGACTGTCCGTTACTTTTGACCACATGAGACGCCGCCCGATTACGGTGCAGTACCCTTACGAAAAACTCATTCCTTCCGAGCGTTTTCGGGGGCGAATTCACTTTGAATTTGACAAGTGCATCTCCTGTGAAGTTTGCGTCCGGGTGTGCCCGATCAATTTGCCTGTGGTGGATTGGGAATTTAACAAAGAAACTAAGAAGAAACAGCTCAAGCATTACAGCATTGATTTCGGCGTGTGTATTTTCTGCGGCAACTGCGTAGAATATTGCCCGACTAATTGTCTGTCAATGACTGAAGAGTACGAGTTAGCAGCTTACGAACGCCACGAATTGAACTTTGACAATGTGGCCCTCGGACGTTTGCCTTACAAGGTTTCCGATGACCCGATGGTGACGCCTTTAAGGGAATTCGCTTACTTGCCAAAAGGTGCGGATGACCCTCACGATCTTCCTAGCAGTGCCCGCCGTGCCGGTTTGCGTCCTGAAGAAATCCTGGAAAAATAACTCTAACAGTTGAGAGTTCAGAGTTGAGAGTTGAGAGTTACATGGATGAAACGCAAGATTTTTAGACAGTTGACAGTTGACTGCTTTCCAGGAATACTTTTAAATAGTTGACTGTTAACAAATCACAATTATCAACTATCAACTCTCAACTATCAACTATCCTATTACCAATTACCAAAGGCTTAAAAATTGTGAATTTAGCTGAAGGAGTTCAGATTGTTTCATTCGGCTTGCTAGCCGTAATGATGATTGGAGGAGCGTTGGGAGTAGTGCTGTTTTCCAACATCGTTTATTCCGCT
>JBOFTL010001075.1:0-2348 GCA_051652045.1 Microcoleus sp.
TGCCGGTTATTCAAGAGCATTCCTAAGTCTCAAAAAAATCGTCGCAGTTGTAAGTGTTTTGAGAAGGCTGAGATTGAAGCTATTATTGATGCTTTTGGTAGCGATAAATATTGTTCTAAGTTCTCCAGTTACTCACATTCTTACTACGCCGGGTATGTAGAGTTTTTAGCGCTGACCGGGTTCCGCCCTGAAGAAGCGATTGCCCTTACCTGGGATTGCATCAAAAATAATGAGATTGTGGTTTGCAAGGCTTACAGTCAGGGCATCCTGAAGTCCACCAAGACTTATGAAACTAGAAGTTTCCCTATAAATGCTCAACTTAAAAACCTGTTGACAAGTTTACCTAAAGGCAACAATTTAAATTTAGTGTTCCCATCCGCTGAAGGTGAATATATTAATCAGAATAATTTTAACAAGCGCTATTGGAAACCGATTGTTGAAGAATTAGTTGCAGCGGGTAAAGTATCGGAATATTTGCCAACCAATAATCTGCGGCACAGTTGGATTACCAGGATGCTGCGAGCTGATTTAGATATCGGTACAGTTGCCCGTCTTGCAGGTAACAAACCTGACACCATCATGAAGCACTACTTAGCGGCTAAAACTCAGGATTTGGTGTTGCCTGAACTTTAGGAAAGTCACGTGACACAAGTGATTTTGACTTGACAAACCAAAACACCCATGTCAAGATTAGCAATAAAGCAACTAAAGTCACTTGACACAGGTGAAATGAGTAAAAACATTAATGACGCCAGTTTAGCCAACCTCAAGCACTTTGAGGGTAAGTGGAAGCACGGCCAAACTCGCACTATCCGAGTGCCGATCGCCCTCGCCGATCGGGTGCTAGCCCTAGCCCGCCAGCTAGATAAAGATGAATCACTTGACACAGCAGAAAGCAAGATAGCAGAGCTTGAGTTCGATCGCCACCAACATTTAAATAGCGATAAAACAAGAAAATCACGCGACACAAGTGATACTCCCGATGCTGCCGACCTACTCAACCGATTGAAGTCAAACAAGAAATCTAAGGCGACACTTAGTGATGTAGAGGCGATTTTAGCGATACTGAAAGAGTAAACCTGTCTCGGCGGGAAATTAAGTAGAAGCTGTTGCCCTGACTTAGGTTGGGGCTTTTCCATCTGAAACCGGATATTAATCGAGTCAGATTAATACAAAACAAATATCAACAAACTATTGACAAATCGCTAGAACCCTGCGATCGTTTGTAATTGAGGAAGATTTGAAATGCGCGGTTAACCCGGTGTACCACCACCAGATTAACTACGACTTCCCCAACTGTTTCACGGACAATTGGAGCTTAATAATTATGACAATTTCAGAGCGGTTGCAACACCAGCAGCCGCAACTCTTAACACATTCCAAGAGTGCTTATTTTGCCTTGGGATGGTTGGGTTTAGGTAGCTACGTGCAGCCCTTGACGACTCCCGATAATTTGCCTAAACCGAAATTTTGGTTTGGGGATATCGTCAAATATGCCTGGTTTAACGCTGACGGGAAAAGAATCGAGTGGGAAACAGGTCAAATCATGGGTGTGACTTGGCATCCAGAAGAAAAGCGGTGGCTGTACTCAGTTAATTGGACTGGCTCAACAAACAAGAACCAAGGCTTTTCTTATCCTAGCTTTGATGACTGCCTGACTGATGATGGCGATTTTAAGTTGGTAGCTAAAGGCAATTTGAAGGGTGATTGTGATGGCTAATCCTACCTGCACCCGCCGAATCGATCGACTTAAAGCGCAAGCCTACGAACTGGGATTCAGCAACGCCGACGCTAAGGAGTTTGGCAAGCTTTCAAAAACTGCTACATGGGAGTCACTGCTTAACTTCTACGAAGTTGATACCACAGATAAACAGATTGTCAATATACCGTCTACATCTGTTGACACACCTGATTGGACTAATGACGGCACGTTTCCAGTTTGTAACTTTGACGCCAGAATTACCACTGCTGCGAGCTTCCTGTCATGGGTTGACCCGTTGCAATTGCTTGCCTGTTTTTTGGTGTCGATCGGACTGTTTGTGCTGCTGCTTTCAGTAATCCCAAATCCCTTTAAGTTCGTTCCGTCCTGCGTCCGCATCAACATTCAAATAGGAGAACAAAAATGAGCTTGCAACTGCGACTGTTTGGTGGCGGTAAATCTGCTGCTGCATCGAGTGAATTGGCAGAAGTTGGCGGTCACGCGATCGACAAATCTAAAGTGTGAGCCGCTACTGCCCCCGGCGTCATCACCCCCGAAAATCCCGGCAACTTTACCAGCATCCGCACGGCTCCAATCGTCCCCAACCCCCGCTACTGCGATCGGGATACGGCGGACAAACTCAAGGAAC
>JBOFTL010001076.1:0-3982 GCA_051652045.1 Microcoleus sp.
TCGCTCTTGTTTGCAGGTGATTAATCTGTCGCGTAATTCCTGCCGATCGAATCTTGCTTCATTCATTTTGCGAATCTCTTGTGCTTGTTGCTGTCTTTGCTGCAAAAATGTCATGGCAACCTTAACTTTCGCTGTCTTAGTTGTTCCCTGCTTAAACACTGCAATCACGGTATCTAAAGTCACGCGAGTGTTACCGACTCGCACTACGCCGTAAGCATTGGTCTTTAGGGGGGCCGGTTCAGCTACAACTGCTAATGTCATGGCAACCTTAACGCTTACTGTCTGAATTGTATCAGAACTTCGATATGACTTTGAGGGAAAATTTCAGTTAGAGGGGTAATATCGCCAGCAGCGATTTCCTGACGTACTATCTCAGCTAGACTATCCCATTGAGCGTCTGTTGTAGCTTCAAATTGAGCCTGCCACGCCCGTTCATCACTGATATCTTCTTCTGCGATTAGAATGCAGATTAACTCTCGTTTCTCGATCGCAGAAAGTTGTTTAATGGTAGGGAGTAATTCTGTTAGTGTCATCGTTGTCAGAAGTTAGCAAACAACTAATTGGCGCGAGCGTAGCATAAAGCTGCTATTGGAAATTATAATGGATACAGAAGTCTAGCAAGGAGAATGTGCGATCGTGACAGTCCGAGAAGAATTAATCAATGAGATCGATCGAGCATCAGATGATGTACTTCAGGTGCTCTTGAGTTTTTTGCGTCAGACGCGGTTGTCGCAGTCTGAGCCTTCTGTGTCGATCGACTCTGCTGAGATTTCGAGTGCTGAATTGACAGCGCAAAAGCATTATCCTCTGCGCGGAATGCCGTTGGTAATTGCTGAGGATTTTGATGAGCCGATGTCAGATTTATGGGATGCGCTATCGCAAATAAATTATGGTGGACATTAACGCTTCGGCTCAATATCGAATTCAAGCCGAGAACGATAAAAGTGAACGTCAAATTCTAAGAAGAAATTTGTCTGTCCCAGAATCAATGATACGCTGTCACTTTTTGCCCACGCAAATACTAATCTTACGGGAGCAAACTCCCCTATTTCAGCCATGAAAAATACTGGCATGGCTGGTTGATTACCAACGTTACCAGCCAATCGAATAATGGCTTTGCTGTCATCCCACACTAAGCCAAGCTGAATTCCTATTTTGTAAGGCAGTACATTCACGGTTGCACCGCTGTCTACTAACCCAACAACTTCGACTCCCTGCTTATCGTGGCGCAGCATCAAGGGAATGCGCGGTAGGCTGTCAAACTCATCTTGAGATGGGTCATTGGTAGAGTATTGGAATCGCATAATACTCAGTTTTCGTTGTGGTTAGCCCGGTTCATTGCCTGCATTAAAGCTGCACCCGCACCAAAATTATCGTAGGGGGTTGGCAGGTAGTAAATCTTGTAAGGTTCCAAAGGAAAAATATCCTCACTGATATCTTCTTCTGCGATTAGAATACGGATTAACTCTCGTTTCTCGATCGCAGAAAGTTGTCTAATGGTAGGGAGTAATTCTGTTAGTGTCATCGGTTGTTTTCCTACGATGCGTCTATGTTAACGGTAGCAGGTCAACGTAGTAATTGCAACTTGCAGGGGAGTTTCACAAAGAGCGGCGCGATCGCATTTTAGGGGCGATCGCGCTGCGGTATGATATTTCTCAAGTTGAAATGATGTAGTTAGGGGCGATCGATCTTCGCACACCACAATCTATTCTGGTTTCATCCAACCTTTAACGATCGCCTTCCCGACATTGGCATAAGGATTGTCTAAAAACTCTTCGATCGCAGCTTCACCACCAGCCTGCAATGCACCAACCGCACGACGCTTGAAACTGGGAGTAGTTTCATCATTAACATGAGCAATCTTTTCCTCATCAGTCGCCGTAGGATTAGTTACCTCTAACTGTTTGAGCAGTTGTTGAATTTCTTTTGCTGAAGCAGCAAGATTTTGTTTTTGTTCTGATTGTTGCACAAAAGTGTTGTTGTCAGATCTGGCATTACTGCCCATAGCCCCAACATTACCAGAATTATTGTAAGTTTCTGACATGGATTTAGTCTCTGATACGGGTTTATACTCTATATTTCCACCGACGTTTCCTTGAACCAAGTTGCCCTGAAAACTACTGTTATTCATATCTACAGATTTCCGTTCCATAGCTGATACCGTCCTCAATTGCTAATGTTTACTTTTAGTGTCATGTTAGCTCAATTAACAGAACGATACGAAGTGTTTCCCCCGACATCTCCCTGTATGAAATTACCACTCACCTCACTATTACTAATGGATATTTGGTAAGTTGCTTCCTTTTCAGCTTCAATAAATTCATAGATTACTCCAATAACTTGCTTGAGACTTTCCTTATTTTTTGTGGTAAATAACGTTTTGTCACCAGAATTAAGAGTTAGTAACAAGCCGTAGTATTTTGGCTTAAGAATGTTCCAAGCCATACCTACAATCGAAGCCAAATATAAATACACGGCACACAAGAAAAAAGGTTCTGCTTGTGTGCTGTTACCTGCACTCGTACTTATTATCCCTCCACCCGCATACATTATCAGTCCAAGAATTAAACAAGCAACAATAATTCCCCAAGGAATCCCTCCCATCTCGACCTCTCCTTCAGCAAAACTTGCAATATTATGAGTCTGATGAACATTGTATGAAAAACGAACAGTTCTTTTAGTTATGGTAATAACTTTATTTTTCTCTATACTAATGCTCTTATCGCTTCCAAATAATTTTGGAAAATTGAAGCCTACAGTATATTTAGCATCAAATTCTTGGTCAGATAAACTATTGAAACGGAAAATATCTACCAATATAAAAACTCGTCCGATCAATAAAGAAAAACCAGACAGGAAGATTAATATACCACCTGTATTATCTCCTATATAAAATCGATGTAATCCTGGTATCGTGAAAAATGATATAATTGCTACAAGTCTTACTTTTTTTCTGTTTGACATAATAATCTATCGCTAAGTCAACTAACTCTTCGATAGCACCCTTTGTATAAACCCATCTCTCACACAGGGAGAATACATGGGGATTTTTTTTTGCAAGAAACCAATACTCAATACAGTAGACCGATCGCCAAAAAACTGTCAAGGAAAAAAAAGTTGGAAAAAGTTGGAACTTTCTAAAAATCAGATGCGCAGCTACAAAAGTTGGAAAAAGTTGGAAAAAGTTTGCTATAGTAACTAAAATCATCTCACCATCCCACCTATGGACAGTCCTCAGATATTGCAATTTGTCGATGAAGCTGTCTGTGCCAAGACAGGCAAACATCTAAACAACTTGCAGCGAAAGATTATCGCGGGAATACTGAATCGTAAAAAATATACTGACGTTGCAGAAACTTATGGTTATAGTTCCCAGCACGTTAAAAAAGCTAGTCATGAGCTTTTGCAAATGTTATCTGAGGTGTTTGGTGAACCAGTTAAAAAAAGTAATCTTGAATCCGTTATAGAAAGACAGATAAATCAGAATATAACTCTTGGCAAGCATAATAATTTTCAAAATAATAGAATTAGCTACGTTAATAATTGTCCTAATCCCTCTACTCCTACCCCAGATGAAAGTCAGCCGGAAACTCCAGACTTGCAAGAAGGAAGCAAAAATCAAACTAAGATTGAAACAATAGAGAAATTACGGCAGTTTGGCTTGAGCGACGAGCAAATTGCCGAAGCGCTAGATATACCTTTAGAGGCAGTTAAACAGGTGAACTTGGAGAAGTAAAATCTGCTACAGTAATGAAAAGGTAAGTTTTGAAAATAAATAATGATATAATATTATTCGTAGGTTGGGTTTCGCTTCGCTTAACCCAACCCAACACAGTTTTTTTTAGTTGGGAATAACATCAACTTTGATTTGACAAATTATGACGGTATCTTTTTGTTGGGTTTCGTGCCTCAACCCAACCTACAACTTGACAAATGAAATAACATTAACTTCGATCGGATAAATTATGACAGTCCCGCAAAT
>JBOFTL010001077.1:0-5401 GCA_051652045.1 Microcoleus sp.
AACCCGATGAAACCCTCTACCATCGAGTATTTGCCGAACTATTTCTCTACCTGAAACAAGATCGACCCACCCATCCCTGGCAAGTCGTCATCATTTACCCCCGCCGCAGCGTGGAAAGGTTGCAGGAATCACAATTTGCGGATCTTCTCGCCTTGAGGCGAGTGCGACGAATTTATTTGGACGAATTGGGAGCAGCGGCTGCTGATGCGTTGGGTGCGGGAGTTGTTAAACTGGTAATAGCATCGGAAGAAGCTGCACCCGAACAGGCAAAGCAACTGATTGCACGAGCCAAAGAACAGCTTGACGATGCAAGCGTTCGATCGAATCTAATCAACCTAATTGAAACAATAATTGTCTATAAATTACCGCAAAAAAGTCGAGAGGAGATTGCCGCCATGTTGGGATTATTAAGTGAATTGAAGGAAACTCGGTTTTATCAAGAAGTCTTTGAAGAAGGTCGGCTTGAAGGAATTGAAGAAGGTCTTCAGCGGGGAGTTTCAGAAGGAAAATCAGTAGGAATTGAAGAAGGCCGACTGGAAGCAAAACGGCAAGCGATCGCCCCGATGTTAGACTTAAATTTAAGTTTGGAAGTCATTGCTAGGGTGTTAGATTTACCTCTAGCTGAGGTCGAGCAAATAGCTGCCCAAGTTCGCCAAGAGACTATCTTAAAAACTAAGCAGCAAACTATTACTAAGTTTATCGAACTGTTAATCCATCAGCGCGCGCTGTTTGCTGACGGTGATTTGACGCAGTTGGAACAATTGATTGACTTGCTACCCGACGATATGGAAGTTCTGTTTCAGGTGATTTCTCGTTGGTTAGAGCGCCATCCAGAGCTTCAGAGAGCGCACGCAACCTTGATGGAATCTACAGATGAAGTATTGACGGAAAGTAGAGATAGGCAGCAGCAGAATTTGCCAAATAAGCAGGCTTTACAAGCTGCTATTTTGGGAGAAGATAGGGCAGCAGAAAATTGAATTTTAGAGCGCGATCGACTGGAGCATATTAGAATTAGTAATTCCGATCGCGCATTTTACCGATCGCAACTAACTTCGATCGCACTCTCAGATATCAAAAGAAGCTCGATCGGACTAAAATTATTCAACTCTTAGATAAGTAAGTCCACCTAATTAAACGCAAGATCCCGATCGCTCAAAAGCTTATTGATTTGAGGTTTGAGGTTTGAGGTCTGGGGTTTGAGGTCTGAGGTTTTTTCCACCACCTACTACCTAACACCTAACATCTTATTTCCTCTTCCTTCTTCCTTCTTCCTGACATCCGCTATCCTTAGTACATTGCCAGCGGCCAAATTCTCATCCGCTGCATCTTGCACATTGCCCGCTGTCCTTCTTCCTTCTTCTTACAGAGCATATTTCCGATTATTCAAGTAAACCTACTCTACACGAATACTTATATTAAATCCGGGTTTGAACACCCTTTATTTCTATTCCGTGCAGGCAGACTTCATTTGTCGGGGAGCGATTTCAATCGCCCCGATCGTAAAAATATCAATCTAAAATCTCAAATCAAAAATCTCAAATCGTCAGTCCTGAACCGCGCCTCGCAAGCTGAAAGACTCAATAAGGGCTTGCAGGAACACTCTATTTTGCGGATGCGCGCCGCGCACCTCGAATCTATCTAATTCGGTCGATCGAACCGCAATACCGGATAGAATCTCAAATAAAAACGGGACTGACGCATGGTAACGGTTTAACAAGGCTTTGAGATTGCTTCGTTGCACTCGCAATGACAGTTTTACATTATTTGTGCGTCACTCCTATAAAATCTAAAACCTAAAATCTAAAACCTAAAATCTAAAACCTAAAATCTAAAATCTAAAATATCGCAATGTCTAATCCTTCCCAACAAGTTTCTAGTTCAAACAATCTCATCTACGAACGTTTAAAACAAGCGATCGACCTCAATTTACGCCGTCAAATTTTTATTGCTGCTTGCGACGATTTGTGGCTGCGGGATTGCCTTGCAGCCCGCTTAGAAGCAGAATTAGCAACCCCAGTAACCGGCGCAATGCTGCAAGATCCGGTTGACTATCCGCGATTTGTCAGTTTGGCACTCAACCTCAGCGATCCCAATCTCTGGGCCGCGATTGCCGGGTGGATGACCCAACATCCGCCCCGCCCCAATGCCCGCGGCTACAGTCGCTTGCCGGGATTTCAAATTCTTGGTGTGGAACACCTGACTCGCCAGTCAGCAGGCGTACAGTGGTCCTTTCTCAGCTATCTCAGGGCGATCGAATCTCACCTGCAAATATGGGAGTCTACTTTGCTATTGTGGGTGTCGCGCCCTTGGTTGAGTTCGATCGAACAGTCGGCCCCGGAATTTTGGCAGTGGCGAACGGGAGTATTTGAATTTGAAGGCGAACCAACTCCGGCCAGGGAAGAGTTTATCGAGTCTGAGGATGTAGATGATTCCGAGGACTTTTCCCAGAGGAGAAGGTTTAGGGATAAGGGAGAATGGGAACCGAAGCTGTTAATTCCTTCTGCGTCGGCAAAATTAATTTTTCCATATACTTTCAGTGAAGCGGAATGGGAAGCAAAAGGCGAAATGCCAGAAGTTTTGATTCCCGAATTTCCGATTGTAGGAGAAGAGAGGAAACAAGAACAGGACTTACGCAGGACGATCGCAGAAACAGGGTTGTTTGAGCAAAATACTGCCCTCCAGCCCGCAAATTCTGCAAACAACCCAACTTCAGAACTTCCTGCTGCGACTGCTGAAGAAGTTTCAGTTTCCGATGTTCCGATTGCAGGAGAAGAAACAGTTTCAATTCCCGATGTTCCAGCCCAAGAACTTCCCGAAGCAGGTCAGATTTCTTTGGAACTCAAGGATTTAGTATTAGCAGCGGCTGCTGAGGAGTTTGCGGCAGAAAACAAAACTCCATCTGCTGAAAATTTTGAACCGCTGCAAACTTTGGAATACATCGAACTGCTGCAAGTACGGCAGTCTTCTCCTGTTGAATTAGCTGTGGCTTATTTGAGTTTGGGGAATTTTTATCGCGATCGCACTCAAGCCGGAGATGCGACAGCACTAAACTTAATTATTGCCATTCGAGCGATCGAACAAGCAATCGATTGCATCGAACGCGATCTCGCAGATCGAACTGATTCACCGCAAACTATCTCCGGCGCGATCGACCTACCGATACAAAACTTATTAACTCTTGGGGCTGACGGATCGAACGGCCTGCCACCCATGTCAGATTTATTCAACGATCTTGGTACCCTCTACTGGATGCTATCGCGCGATCGCACCGAAGGTCTTGCCACCTCAGATCCGGTAATCTGCCTCGAACGCAGCATCGTCCTTTACCGGGAAGGTTTGAGTCAAATAGACGCGCCTGGAGAACCTCAAATCCGCGCGAGATTGAACAAAAATTTGGGCATTGCAGCGGCCGATTTAGCCCGCTATCAAGATAAGACAGAGAACTTGCAAGTAGCGATTGCAGCTTACAAGCAAGCGCTGCAAGATTTAGATCCTCAAGTCGAACCCAAACAGCACGCCGCCGCCCAGAACAATTTGGCAACAGCTTATTGGAATTTAGCCCAAGATTCTGAACCTGTCGCCAACCTCAAAAATGCGATCGCAGCCTACACCCAATCCCTCTCCTGCTACAGTCCAGAACGAGAACCCCTCAACTATGCCGGAGTCCAAAACAACCTCGGTACGGCTTGCTGGAACCTCTGCCAGCACGAACCTTCAGAAATTTTACTCGTCAGGGCGATCGCAGCCTACCGCGAAGCCTTAAAATACCGCACCCGAGAATTAGTACCCGCCGCTTGTGCCGCCACCCATAACAATCTCGGCACAGCCCACTGGCATTTGGCGAACAACTTCCAGCAGAAACAAGCGCGGACAGAATCTCTGTTGCGGGCGATAGACTCCTACGAGACGGCCCTAGACATCGCTAAAGAGTTCGATCGATCTCAACTTACCTTTGACATTTCGGCCGCCCGCAACAATCTAGCCCTAGCCCACTACCAGCTAGCCACAGATCCCGATTTCCCCTGGGACAAAGCTGCCCAAACCCGCCACCTCGAAGCAGCCTTGCAGCAGCAGTTGCAAGCCTGGGCTGCTGGCGAGTGGCAGCACCAAAATACACCCTTAACGCATCACACAGATAAACTCAGCACTAGAACCCCAGGCAACCCCCAATCTAGCGATTCCCGGCAAACAGCTTTGAACGGTATTGTCAAAACGATTAGAGCTTTCTATAGTGAATGTGGGCTGCAAGGTCAAAATTTAGCGTTATCCCAAGTTCCCGGAGATTTATTGCCGGAAATCTTGCGCAAGCTATAACTATATAAAAGACCTTTGTTCTTTCAATGTTTGTATCCAATTTTCCATTAGTATGTCTAAATATTCTTGCCTAATTCTTCAAGCTAATTTGCGGTCATGGCCCCTGTAAAACTCCTAGTGGTTGATGACGACCCAGCAATCCGAAATCTAGTACATCGGTATTTGAGCCAGCAAGGTTATCAAGTAGAGTCTGCCGCTGACGGCGAGACTGCTTGGGGATTGTTCGAGCAAATCAATCCAGACTTAGTGATTCTCGATTGGAATTTGCCCGACACCACAGGTTACAAACTTGGTGAAGAAATGCGAAAACGCACCGATGTATTTGTAGTGATGCTGACGAGTCGTACTGATGAAGCTGACAAACTTATAGGGTTTACGATCGCTGACGACTACGTTACTAAACCTTTTAGTCTGGTAGAAATTGGAGCTCGCATTGCAGCTATTTTGAAGCGCAAGCGACCTCTGACTCAAGTCGAACCGCAAAGCCTGACTTTCGGACAGTTACTCATAGATCCTGTCCGCCGTGAAGTGCTTCTCGGAAATCAGATAGTTGCTTTGACGGCTTTGGAATTTGACCTACTGTACTGTTTGGCTAGCAAGCCCGGTCGCGTGTGGAGGCGATCGGAATTGCTGCAAGAAGTCTGGGACTATGAGTACGTGGGAGATCAGCGGGTGGTGGATGTCCATATCGGTCAAATTCGCCGCAAAATTGAACCCGATGCCCAAAATTCGATGATTCAAACCGTCCGGGGAGTGGGTTACAAGTTTGAAATTGCTACGTGACTCACTGCTTCATAAAACTTACCTAATCTTATCTAAAGTCATTTTTAGGTAATTTTAGAGTTCCCGAACTGCGCTGTTGGGTGGTCGGTCATCCCGAGATAAACGGTAATCGCCCCAATAGCCTTGGTTTCCCAGTTTAAAATATTTAAACTGGCATTCCAGTCGCGATCTATCGATATGCCGCAGCAGGACAATCATACGTCCTCTCGGCAATCAGATACTCCCTTTCCGCTCTAAGACTGAGTACCAAGTTTATAGATATGTTGGATAGTTTTTTTGATCTGTTCTGGTGTTTGAAGCTGGT
>JBOFTL010001078.1:0-4794 GCA_051652045.1 Microcoleus sp.
AGATCGCTGTGAAGTGACGGTTTTTAGATTTTGTCATCTCGCCACAGATCGCGGCTCGGTTCGTAAGCTTGCCAGTCTTAAAAAAGACCTGACGAGCATAGTACAAAGAGCAGTTATAAACCTTATTAGACTCAGCACAGAGATATTCAAGAATGGCTTGATATTCTTTGCTTTCATGGATTAGGATTTGTTGACAGCCATACATACCGTTGTTGATAGCTAAGTGACTATCAACAGTATATCGAGTAAAATGCAGGAGTGCAAGATGCTGGTTGAGAGCTATCGAGATTTCATGAGGAAGCAGAGTTTTGAATATCACCATTACAATCACTCGGTCGGTTTGGCTATTGTTCACTACGTTTTCATTCCAAAGCGTCGGAAGCCTGTGCTAAAGGGTGAAATCAGAAATAGACTTTATGAAATTTGGACTACCCTAGCGACTGAGAAGAAGTGGATTATTCGAGCATGTGAGATAGCTCCTGATCATGTCCATCTGTTTGTCGAGATTCATCCAACAGACCAAATCCACCAAGTGATAAAGTCTTTTAAGGGGAGGAGTTCTAAGCTTCTGAGAGCAGAGTTTCCAGAACTTAAAAAGCTCCCTAGTCTTTGGACCAGCTCATACTTTTTTAGTACGGCAGGCAATGTTAGTGCTCAGGTAATTCAGAAATACATTGACGATCCGCATCATTGGTGACTGCCACTAAAGTGGCACGAGTCGCTTTTCCGCCCCGGACTAAAGTCACAGGGCTACCAAGCTCCCGAACTCTTTTTGTGTTTCGAGAAATTACAACATAGCCAAAACAGTAACCAATGCTTGAATTTGGCGTTGTATTTCCATTTTTGCTTGAGTAGTATCGCCTGAGCGCAGATGTGCAATAGCGCGATGTTCGGTAGTGTGCGATCGCGCTAAAATTCCGCAAGCCGTTTCAATGACCTGCGGATCTGTTTTCCTTATGTTGACGACGGGAATCAACTGACTGGCAACTCCGTTTGATATTTAAAATAAACAAAACTGTTTACTCTGACTGACGCCTATGACTTTTTTGGTGGATGTGCGATTACATATCCATAGTTTCTCAATTCGAGATTTTTCTAAATTTTTGACATGCTTTCCGCCTGCTGCGCTCATCGTGGCTTCAATCTCAATGCATTTTTGGGCTGAATTTGGAGCACATTCTTGATGGTAGTTACTTAGAATGTATGAGCCTTTGACTTTATCTAATAACTCGCACAGCGCTTTGTAATCATCGATTGTGTATCCATCATAATGTCCTTGATTTGTCCCTGGGTAAGGTGGATCTACGTAGTGAAGGGTAGTATCACTGTCCCACCTTTTGATAAAATCCAATGCATCTTCGCATCCAATATGAACAGTTTTTAACCTATTAAAACATTCGGGAAGTTTGTTTTTCCTATTGTTCCAAGTTGCGGCACTATTTTCGCTTAAAATACTTACTCCCCATCCTCTGCAAATTGTGTTAGAAAAACTCATATTACATTGAATAAATACCGCCCATGAAATTTCTAATTCAGTATAGTTTTCGGGATTCTCGTAAATTATCTTAGACTGTCTATGTTCTTCCTGGCTATAAAGCGTCATATCAATCCAACGCTCTAGCTCCTCAGGTTGTTCTCTGGCAACCCTCCAAAAAGTGATCAGATTCTTGTTTTTATCATTAATCGCTTCTCGATAATTACTATTGTTAAATGTTTCATAATTGCCCTTGGCATACAATACAGCCAGACCACCACAAAACGGCTCAGAGTAAACCGAGTGAGGGATCTGATGAATAAAAGGAACGATCTTGGTTGCAATACGGCCTTTTCCGCCGTAGTAAGATAGAGGTGTTTTCATTACTAAATAGTACTATGGACATCAATGCAATTGCAAAACAATTGGGGCAGCAAACTGCCGAATACCTCCGCAAGAAATCCTCAAAAGTTGAACTAAAGTCAGGCGGAATTACCGCCAAAGACGGGAGAGGCGGAGAAGTGTTTGTGCGATACCCGAATGTGCCAAAAACATCAGGTAGGAGCGTAAAAAGGTAGGCTATTTCTTTTTGCGCTTACCTTTTGATTCCTTCTCTTTGACTACATGCGGGAACCATCTAATATAGTCATCCAATGCCACCGGGCGATCGCCCCTCGCGTGGATAGCATCGTCGGCATCGTAAAACCGCTCTGGGTACTTAGGAAACGGTGCTATCGAGATGTCTGTAAATCGGGGTATGGGGTGGTTCATCTTTCTCGAATTGTCATAGGTGGTATTTTTGAAATTAGTTCATTGTATTCTTCGTAAACTCCCAAATACTGAGCAAGCTCAATAATCGCCTTAGTCGCTTCTACATCAAATTTTCCATTAGTCTTAAAATCCTTTAGCAGAATTAAAGCTAGCGCAATATCCTCTTTTCCTTCTTTTGATAGCCCAGTAACTTTACTCAAGACGTTATCTCCAGATAATCACAAATGACAGCAATTGCTTCTTCTTTGCTCCAACACACTTCTACTCTATAGCCTTCCAGTTTTAATATCTGTATCTGAATTTTTTGGTCATCGGATATTCTCCCTCCCTTTTTTTTCATCTCAATATAAAGCCCATGGAATCCTTGCGCAGCTACCGATAAAAACAAATCAGGTATACCTGCCTTTACTCCTAACCGCTTTAACTTAGCTCCTGTTTTTGGCGATCGCTTCTCGCCATTTGGAATAGCATAAATACTAGATGGCCTTGGGTCTGGGTGCATGGCGCACCATTTTATAAGTTCGATTTGTTCGTAATCTTCCGTTTCTGCAACAACGTGTTTAACTGGCACGCAACACCTTCTCGATAAACTGTAGATGCCATCTATGATGATATCCTAACGCCCTGCCCAGTGTCTTTAGCTGCACTTCGTTTGGGGTAGGATAAAGCTTCATAAATTGATGAGTAATCCAACCTTTTTTGTAATTGGCTGCATTGGCGGATTTAATCAAGTTGTCAATATCTTTTAGCCAGGTTCTATCCATATCCTCGGGGATTGGAACCAGCCTCACGGTGCCATCAAAATCAATAATTCTGGCTTTGCCTTTATTTTTAGCTTCTTCTTCTGCTGCTTCTTTCTCGAGCTGCTTTTGAGTTCTAAACCTTGTGGTGTTTAACTCCCAGCGCACCGGATCCGCGACTGAACCCATGTCATGGAATAGTCCAGCGTGGTCTAAAACTATTGCTTCCGTTTTAATGCCGTCTGGCCGGAGAGCGCGGCCAATCATTTGGTACACAAGGCTTACGGACTTAGCAGGGCGCAGCAATTGAACGCAGGCAATCGCAGGAAGATCAAATCCTTCTGTGAATATTCCGACGTTGATCAAAACTATAATTTTGCGTTGACGATACTGCTCAATAACTTTTTGCCTAATGTCGACGGGAGTTTTTCCATCGATCACCGCAGCAGGAATGCCTGCCATTTCGTATTCTACCAGCACCTCGCCAGCATGTTCTAAATCGACGCAAAACACAATCGTTTGCAACCCGTCAGCGTATTTGCGCCAATGAGGAACAACATCACCATTAAGCTGCGCTTGTCGAACCGCCTGGACTAGTTGACGCTTATTGTAATCGCCAGCCGTAATCTGAACCTGACTAAGGTCAATTTCATTAGGAGTAGTAATATAGGTGGGGGGAACCAAGTTTCCCATATCTATCAATTCCTGAACTTGCGGACCATGGACCAGGTGCTGATAGATATCGCCCAACCCTTTGCCGTCCAGTCGGATTGGAGTAGCTGTTACGCCTAAATTTTTGGCTTTCGGGAATCGATTAAAAATCTTGAGCCAGGTAGATGAGTTGGCGTGATGACATTCATCTACTATGATTAAATCAGGTTCCTTCCAATCCTTATCTAGCCTACGTACTAGCGTTTGTACGGATGCTACCTGGACAGGCAGATCAGGTTCTTCTTTGTGCTTTGCAGCAATAATTCCAGGTTGCAAGCCATACCTGGACAATGTTTCAAAGGACTGATTGACGAGTTCGTTTCGATGCACTAAAACCAAAACACACTTACCGTTTTGAACCGTTTTGTTTGCAATCCAGCTAAAAGTAACGGTTTTGCCCGCTCCAGTAGGTTGCTGCATTAAAACAGAGCTATTTCCAGTCCGGTAAGCGGTTCTTACTTCGTCAATTACCTTGACCTGATAATCGCGAAGTTCAATCAATCGATTTCCTCCAGCATGTACTTTACGGCTGCATCATGGCTATCAAAAGCCATGAAAACGCCTGCATCATCTGTTACCGTTTGCTTTATGCCGTGAGGCCAGGTAGAAAAACGAATGAAGTATTTTCCACCACTTTTAACTACCCAGTATCGACTAGAAAAATAAAACAGGTTGAATATTCGATCAAACATTAGAAAAACAATCCTATTTCAATCTGAACTGGGCGATCGACTTGAAGAGCATCTTTCTTCCCAAGTGCCGACAGAGCGGCATGTACCGCTTCAGGGGTAATAGTGTACTTCTTCTCTTTCTTGCCAGCGGGACAATCTGTAAAGCTAATTGCAGTAGCAAATTGTTCTACATCTAAATCAAAAACGCCTGAGGCTGGCTGCTCCATCTTAAGGCAGATAGCAATGTAGGCTACCTCTGAGATAATTTTGAACATAAACATCTCACGGATTGTTCCCCGCGAGACAGTTGCGGACATATTGATCTTGACTTTTTCGGCAGGCGCATCGGACTTGCCGCCATCGATAACATCAACTGAAGAAGTGAGCTGGAATCCCCCTGACAGTTTCCGACTGGGGGAGGAATGCA
>JBOFTL010001079.1:0-3657 GCA_051652045.1 Microcoleus sp.
GGGCGGTTCGCAAAAATTGACTCGGAGAAACACCGTAATGACGGGAAAAAGCTGTTTGTAAAGAACGACTGCTGCAATTCATCGCGACCGCTACTTGTGCGATTGTCAACTCTTTTTGCATATTTGCCCGGATGTATTCAGCCGCTTCTCGCACTCGGGCGATCGAAATTTCGGATACTTTGTGAATCGAGGTATCTAAATCACTGTCAGATGAAGCTTGAACTAAGGTAGAAAAAATAGCGATTTCTAAATTTTCAATAACCAGTGGATGTCCTTCTGTTTCAATTAAATTCCACAGTAACATTACCATTTGATAGAGCGATCGGCCGTAAACAGTGGTACGATCGATAACCTGCGCTAGTTTTGGACGTTCAATAGATTTGTCAAGATACTTGCTTAATTCAGTTAAAAATCGAGCTTCATCTATATAAATTGATATCGCACTGTATTTGGGTGAATGCTGGAGGCGAATTATTTCAACTCCCGGCTGACTTATTGTGAGATGTTTGTCGTTGATGAGGAGTTCGTTAGAACCCGATTTGAATAAATGATCGCCCTCGAAGAAGGTGAAAACAATCTTGCCCGGAAGAGTAGATCCGACAGTATAGGTACTCCCTGCTTCCCATACAACATTGAGTAGTTCAAAGTTCTTTAATTTAGCCAGCCGCCATTGAATTTTGTAATCTTTAGAATTTGGAATATGCTTAGTTATTGTCGGTAATAGCTTGACATATATATCTGGATCTGTAATTTCAAGATTCACATCCCAAGCCATAAGTAAACCCTCACAGTTAACACCCCAAATAAATTAATTTGTAGGGTGCGCACTGCGCACCTTACTACCCCGATTATCTCCCAAGAAACTCTCTAATCTCTCTTGCCTCTGCGCACCTTACTAATTTGTAGGGTGCGCACTGCGCACCTTACTACCCCGATTATCTCCCAAGAAACTCTCTAATCTCTCTTGCCTCTGCGGCTTCTGTCTCCTCTGCAGTAAAATATTCTTAATCTCTTATTTCACCTCCTTATAATCCACTCCATAACTGGTATCTCTTCCCGATAAATAAGTAGTTTTTCCCGTCAAATCTTCCAATTTGCCTTTCGTTTTACTCGAAGTAATTGTATTTAAAGGCACTCCCCATTTGGTAGCTAAACCTGCAGCTACCCCCACACCTTGTCCTTGATAAATATTCACAGTTGCGATGCGCCCCACTGATACTGCCATCCCAACATAACCGGACGATCGCCCCACAATAGCTAAATTATTTACTTTACTAGCCAAGGCACTTTCTATCCCAAAATTATACACCGGAAGCGACGGAATTCTCGACTCTAAATCCTTAACTCCGCCCCGCAAATCGAAATCGTAAGAAAAACTGCCGATCGACTTTTCCGGTTCGGTTCCTCCTTTAATAATTTCCTGTCCCGTCAGGGGATCTACCACATCCCGAATATTCAAAGTTTGCCTGATGTAAACTTCATCGGGAATAAAAATTCTGACATCTTTTCCCGATCTTTTTTGCAGCCACGATTGCAGGTATGACATTTCTTTCACCATTTCGGGAGTCGGTTTCCTGGCGTTAGCTTCCATCTTCATTAATTTGTCAACTTGATATTTAAACAAGAAGCCGTTCCACGATAGCGAGTTATCTTGATAAACGCAAACATTCGCTTTGTCAAAAAAGAATCCCTTGTCTTGAGTAAATGGCAAGTTCCTGTCTACGTGATATGCTGCTCCTAGGGCGACACTTCTGATGTTGTAACCATCACGATAAGGCTGATAAATCGTACTCCAAAAATTCCTCATCCAAAATTCTGTACTGGCATCATCTTTATATTTAGTAATGCTGGCTTTGATTTGTTCGACTAAGGGCGTGTTGTAGAGAATGTTATCTTCGATCCTGCGAATATCGGACATCGTTAGCCCGGTAATTGTCGGAACTATGGAAATAGCTAAAGTTTCATTTTTGGATTTAATATTTTGCGATTCGTATCCTGTATAATAAGATAAGCCAGCTTTTACTCCCAGTTCTGCATCTTGAGTCGCGTCGATGAAAGAGTAGGCTTTAATTTTGACATCGCTGTCTTTGACTTGGGCATATTCGATTTTTTTACCAACGACGTGAGGAATCAGAGGAGAATTAGAAATAACTTGAATTCCCGCTTCTGAAAGCATCTCTTTGAGTGCTTTATCTGCCATTTTTGGTTCGAGGCAAGATTCGGGAACTTTGGCTTTATCTAAGAATTCCCGGAAGCATTGGGCGTAGGGTTGATTGTACCAATCAGGGATTTTATCTAAGTCAATATAAGCTAAACCGCCGCGAGTTAGTACGCCGCCTAAAGGTGCGCTTTTGTAGTTCGATCGCACTAAAGCAACTTTGCCTGTTTCCCCTAAAGTTTTCTTCGCCCACACCGCCGCACAAATCCCCGGTACTTCATCGCCATACACTACTACATCAAACTTTTGATAATTTGGTGATGTTTGAGACGCTGCGACAGGCTTGTTAGCGGCGGTTTGTTGCAGGGTTGCGATGTCTGATTTGGCACTCGCTTGGTTGCGGTGGGCGATCGAACTTTTTACTTCTTGGAAATACGGGAAGTCAACTAAAAGTTTTACGGCTGCGAAACAGACGGCAATGGCAGCTAATTTCTTGAAAGTAGAAAGCATTCAGTTGACTTGCGGATAAATTTAGCAGGCCTGAAAGTGCAGTTCAGGGTTTACGGGGTTGAATATATCACATTTAGGTAATTTAGACACAAATTTAATTTTTTCTGGAACTTACGTAACTGTCAACTATCAATCGGGCGGGTACGGGGGCGTCACCACTAGCAACTCTCAACGGGGCGGGCACGGGAGCACCGCCCCTACAGATCGAAACTCCCGAACAACTATCAACTAATTGTTCTAATTTTTTGGCAAATTCGCATCTTCCCTACAAGTTTTCAGCGGTAATTGTTCGGCACTTTTAATTAAAGTAATTCTCTGCTTTTCGCGATCGACTGTAACATCCAAACAAGCGCAACCGTATCCGTAACTGCCCACATTAGTTTTGACATAATCTCCTTCACTCATGTCGGGGATTTTATCCATTCCTGGGGCTTGATATCCTCCTTGAACTCCGATAATCCACCTACCGTCTTTATCAGTAAGATACCAATTTGCAGGGGTGGGATTGTGCAACCACCCGCAACGAGTTTCAGTTGCACTAGCAGGAAATGCAACTATAAAAATAGATGAGAGAATAGCAGGTACAGCAAACAAATTAATTTTCATGTTTTTAAGGGCGATCGGAGTTAGATACTAGGTATTCGGCTAAACACGGTTTGTAGTGAGGACTTTAGTCCTCAAAAATCAGGACGCGAGCGTCCTTACTACGAACTTGGTACGCTAAAAACGGTTTGTAGTGAGGACTTCAGTCCTCAAAAATCAGGACGCGAGCGTCCTTATTACGAACCTTGTAGGCTAAAAACGGTTTGTAGTGAGGACTTCAGTCCTCAAAAATCAGGACGCGAGCGTCCTTACTACGAACCTGAACTACGAACCTGACTTATCGCTGAGGTGGTAGGTGGTAGAAAAAACCTACAACCTACCACCTCACACCTTAATTAAATTGTAGCAATTGCAGAATTCGCTGTAATGGAATCTCTGCCCAATCC
>JBOFTL010001080.1:0-6681 GCA_051652045.1 Microcoleus sp.
GAACCCAGAACAGTTTAAGTCGTTCGTAAACACGGTTTTTGGCCAACCGTGGGATGACCCGACCTTCGATAAATTGGATTGGGAAACCCTACTTGCCAAGGCCGAACCCTATAAACCCCTTACTTGTCCTGCGGGGGTACAAGTTCTCACAGCGGGGGTGGATGTCCAGGCGGATCGTTTGGCCGTGGCGGTCTATGGATGGGGACCTGGTGAAGAATCATGGCTTATTTACTGGATCGAGCTGTATGGGTCGGTTGTGACTGATGAACCATGGGACCAGCTCAAAGAATTCTTGTCGGCTGAGTTTGAATCAGCCAATGGGACGCCGCTTAAAATTTTACGAACGCTCATTGACTCATCAGCTTACACCCAAGACGTCTACCAACGGGTGAGGTCTCTAGGATTGCCTATCATCCCAGGAAAAGGTCTGTCTACCGCCGCTAAGCCCATCATCAACCGACCTACTGACCAGGATGTAACTTGGCAGGGGAGGACCATTAAGAACGGCATTAAAATCTGGCCGCTAGGTGTGGACACCGCTAAGGACCAGATTCATGCGCGGTTGTCGTTAAAGTCCGGTCCAGGTGCGATCCATACTCCGATTGGGACGCCTGAGGATTTTTATAAGCAATTGTGCGGGGAGCGCAGGGAAACCAAGTATATCAAAGGGTTCCCTGTTCGGGTTTGGACAAAAGTCGCAGGGGTGCGCAACGAGGCATTGGACTGTACCGTCTATGCGGTAGCGGCTGCGCTATCTTTAGGTATTCATTTACATTCGTGGAACTGGGCGACGCCTGATAAGGTTGAGCCTGAGAAGCCGAAACCCCCTGAACAGGGCTGGGTTTCCCAGAGACGGAATACAAAGGGCTGGATGAAAAAGCGATGACAATAGCTGATTTTACGCAAGGCGACACGGTTCAATGGACCGAAGAGATCTCCGGCTACCCTAGTTCGGAATATGTCATCAGCTATGTTCTTCGGGGTCCTTCGTCGTTTACTGTTACAGGCGTCAACGGGACTTTTACCATCACCGCAACTCAGTCGAATCAGGTTACACCTGGTAGCTACTGGTGGCAACTCCAGGCACTTAAAAATGGCAATCGCATCACCATCGGGAATGGCCGGATTTCAGTCTTTGCCGACTTTGGTCAAGTGCTCCAGGGATACGATGGGCGATCGCAGTTAGAGAAAGACTTAGATGCAGTCAAGGCCGCCATTCGTGCAATTGCTGCTGGTGGCGCCGTACAGTCCTACTCAATTCGGAACCGGAGTCTGAATCGATATTCACTAACTGAGTTGACGACGCTCAAGAACGAGTTAGCCCGTGAGCTGGCAGCGGAGAAGCGCGCCAGTGGGGAAGGGTCCCGATCGATGCTGATTACATGGGGTAGGAGATAATGTCTAACGCTAAAAAATATGTTCAGTCGGCGGCTACCCTTTCAATCCGGGGATACTCCGGCCTTCGTCGATACGAAGGGGCTGAAATTGGGCGTCTATTCGCAGATTGGTTTACGCCGTCCAGTAGTGCAGATGGCGAGATCTGGAGCCAACTCAAGATCCTGCGAAATCGGTCCCGCGATCTAATCCGCAATAACGAGTATGCGCTCGCGTCTGTCCGTTCCATCGTTAACAACGTAGTTGGGGGCGGGGTGAAATTCCAATCAAAAGTCAAGGCAAAGCGGAAGCCGAGAAAAGGGGATGGGTTTGCCACTGTTCAGAATGAACGAATTGAAGCGGCATGGAAAACTTGGACGAAGGCGCGGCATTGCCATACTGCTGGAAAATTGTCTTTTGCTCAGATCGAACGACTAGCGATGAGAGCCATCGTTGAGTCGGGTGAAGTCCTAATTCGGATCGTTAGGAAGTCTTTCGGCGGCTCAAAAATCCGATTAGCTTTAGAGATAATCGAGTCTGATCGGCTCGCTGACGATCTGATGTCTAGAGGTGAAATGGTTGGAGCGGTCGGGACCATCAAGATGGGGGTGGAGTTCGATAGTTACGATAGGCCGATCGCCTATTGGATCTATCCGAAGCACCCTGGGGGGCCGTTCAGCTACAACGGGCTAAACCCTCAGTTCATGCCTGTAAGGGTCCCGGCAGAGGACATCATTCACCTTTTTGTTACAGAGCGACCAGGTCAGACCAGGGGCGTTCCCTGGTGTGCTTCGGCTATTGATCGACTCCGAAACATGGGCGAGTACGAAGAGTCAGAGCTAGTAAAAGCTAGAGCCCAAGCGGGAATCATGGGGTTTATCCAAACCCCAGAAGGATCCTATACCCAAGCCCATCAAGATTTCCCGACTCCATACGAGTCACTAGAAATCTCTCCCGGACAAGTTGAAAAACTGGCAGCGGGGGAAACGTTTACCGGATTTGACCCATCCGGGCCTAACCCCAGCTTGGAACCGTTCATGAAATTCATGTTGCGGGGCGTGGCTAGTTGCTTCGGAGTTGGCTATGCGACCATATCGTCAGACTATGCCGACGCAAATTACTCGTCTATGAGAGCGGCCAAGGTTGAAGAACGGGAACTTTGGCGGTCCATTCAGAGCTGGTTGATCGAGTCATTCCATGAGGTTATTTATGAAGTATGGCTACAGTTCTTTTTAATGTCGCCCTTGGCGAAATCGTTTGGGGCGTTCTCTGAGGAAGAACTATCCCATTTTAAATTTACCCCTCGTGGATTCGATTGGGTTGACCCATCCGTCGATCTTGAGGCGTCACAAGGAAAGATCCGTTCCGGCCTGTCTACGGTTGGGCGTGAGCTTGCCGTGATGCAAATGGACTATGATGAGTTGATCGATGAAAGGAAACGGGAGATCGATGCGGCGATCGCTGCGGGGGTGGTTCTCGATGTCTACCCTGAGACTATCCCCGTCGAGGTTCCGATCAACAGTATCGAGGCACCTAAGGACGAAAACAAACCTGAAAAAAGTGAAGACGGAGAGAAAGCCCCTAGAGCAGCTCTACCGCCTCCGGATGAGAAGACAAAAATCCCTGGTGATGGTGACGGTGACGGCATCGCTAACGAAGAAAATGTTAGAACGTTTGACGAGTTG
Source organism: Microcoleus sp. (assembly GCA_051652045.1). GTDB lineage: Bacteria > Cyanobacteriota > Cyanobacteriia > Cyanobacteriales > Microcoleaceae > Microcoleus. The sequence goes on from JBOFTL010001080.1 coordinate 3,060, forward strand.
GGGGTTAAGCAACTCCGAGCTGCTCTTAAGTGTTTGGGGATAAAGGCGGCTCAGATGACCAGGGCTCAGATAGAGACAGAACTTAAATCTGTATTAAAGTAAAACTGTGGGAACTCCCATAGTTCTAGGCCCATGATTGAACCTATCACCAGACAGCGCACCATCCAGATCGAAAAACTGGGCAATGTCGACGCTGACACCTATGAAATCTCGTTCTCCAGCGAATACCCCGCCCGGTTTGGGGAAATCTATGAAGTGCTGAGGCATGACGAGGGGTGCTGTGACCTTAGTCGCCTGAGAGGCGGTACGTTGCCTTTGCTCTACGCGCATGACAAGCAACAACTTATAGGTCGAGCATTGGGTGGCCAGATTGACTCGATATCTAAAAAAGGCAGGGCAAAAATCCGGTTTGGGAATGACGAGAAGTCCCAGGAGCGAAAACGGCAATTCGATGACGATATCCTGATCAACGTGTCCGTTGGGTACTCTGTCCACGAGTGGTCGCAAGACGGAGACTATGTCTATGTCAGTAAGTGGGAGCCGTATGAAATCAGCTTACTTCCATCTCCAGCAGATCCGACAGTGGGCAAGTATCGAGCGTATCAATCTAACGTTGAACCCGAAGAGAACAAAACGGAATCAACCGCTATGACTGAGACATCGCCAATTCCCGCCGCTCCAGCCCCAGCGGTTGACGAAAAAGAAATTCGACAGACTGAGCAATTGCGCGTTCGTGAGATCATGTCCCTTGGAGCTAAGTGGGAGGACAGATACGGCGAGCGCTCTACTCAAATGGCCAATTCGCTAATTGATGCAGGCATTGGTTTAGTAGAGGCCCGATCTAAATTCTTGGATTTGGTCAGTGAACCTGAGACGACCAACCCGTTAGCCAAGATGGAACCCGGCAACCATCGCGGCATTGATATGACCCCGAAAGAAGAGGAGTCCTACTCATTAATCCGGGCAATCCAGGCCCACGCCACTGGTAACTACAAGGCTGCTGGGTTCGAGCGCGAAGTTTCCGAGGAGTTAGCTAAGCTCTCCGGGAAACCGGAGTCTGGGTCATTGTTTGTGCCATTGGCTAACCTCAAAATCCGGAATGGTCAACGGACAATCTATCAAACCAGTGTTCCTGCTGCGGCTGGTAACTTGATCTCAACAGATCTGGATACCACCAATTTTATTGATATGTACCGGAATAATTCTGTATTCCTGAATTTAGGGGTGCGTACTCTTGGCGGTCTGCAGGGCAATGTCAATATTCCCAAGCGCTTGACAGGTTCTAGCGTGTCATGGGTAGCTGAAAACGCTGGACCTCCTGATAGTAACGGGACCTTTGGACTGGTCAACTTGGCTCCTAAGGGGCTGGCTGTAATGAGCAGTATCACTCGGATCATGACCATCCAATCATCCATGGACATGGAAAATCTGATTAGAGAAGATATGGCGCTGTCAATTGCCACAGAAATTGACCGTGTAATTTGTCATGGCTCTGGTGCTGCTGGTCAACCACGGGGGATTCTCAACACCGCTGGGATTGGCAGCGTTTCGCTTGGGGTGAATGGCGGCCCCATCACTTGGGACTCGTTAGTCGATCTTGAGACAGCTCTCACTTTACAGAACGCGCTAGTGGGCAATCCTGCCTACGTTACCAACGCGAAACAGATAGGTGTGTTGCAGAAAATTAAGGACACCACGGGGCAGCCTTTGTGGAACGGGAACACTACTGGGCTTATGCCTGGTATGCCGGGACGCATCAAGGGCTATCCGATCACCTACACCAATAATGTTTCCAGCTCCCTAACAAAGGGGACCGGAACCAACCTAAGCGCGTTGCTGTTTGGTAATTTCCGAGACGTGTTCATGGGCACATGGGGTCCTGCGCTGGAAATTGACATCAACCCATACGGCACACCTGAGTTCGCCGCTGGGTCGCTCCTACTGCGGGGATTGATCTACATGGACTTAGCGATCGCTCGTGCGCAATCGTTCGCCGCTATCACTGACGCAACCTAATCCCATCGCTTTTATTCCTGGTTCAAATTAATAGGATCTAACAATGGCTGAATCGAAGAAAACATATATTGTCCGTGCTGGGTTCTCGTGCCCTTTGGGTAGCGGGACTTACGAAGGGGGCGAGTCCGTCTCTCTCACACCCCAGGAGTACGCAGAACGGGCTCACATGCTTGAATCACCGTCAGAAGACACAAAAAAGGAGCATGTTAAATAATGGCTAATACCCACAAGGTCAAACACGGGGCAATGGTTTCGGTAGCTGGAGTGGACTACCCCGGCGGCGAGGAACTTGCTCTCACTCCAGAGCAAGCGGCTAATGAGCACATCATCCCGTTCATTGTTCCTCTAGGACAACAAGAGGGCACCACCGCCGTTGAGGCTAAGGCTGAAACCACTAGTGCTACTAGAAAATCTTGACCTATTCATGACGGATTTTTCGACCCCCATTGAGGTGACTCAAGGGGGTCAAACCTTTATGTTTAGCGGTATTTTTGATGAGGGCGACGACCCCATGCTCAATATTGGGTCGGAAGGTCGGTCAATTGTGGTTTACACCCGGACCTCTAATGTTGTAGCCATTCACCACGGGGCAGCCCTAACGGTTAAGGGCAAAAACTATAAAGTAGTCGGAAAAGCACCCGATCCAGACGGCGAGTTTACAGAACTCAATCTACATGAGGACTTTAATATTGTGGCACCTGGAGTTGAGGCATCCCTTAAAGTCGCGTTTGCCCATAATGTGGCAAGTCCCCATGAGATTGTCCTGTTACCAGGCGGGTCAACTCTGCTCACCGCACAAATCGTAATTCTCCAGCCGTTCAACGGGACTGGGGCTAGCTTGCGGTTGGTTGATGAGTCGGGCTTCGAGCTGATGTCTGTTGGGCAGAATAACCCCTATGAGGCGGCTGAGTTCGAGGTTAATCCAGGCCGTGAATATTCGTCCTCATCACGTATTAGGCTATTAGTTAATCCAGGTACCGCCACTCAAGGCCGGGGCTTAGTCGTATTGGAGATTTAAGATGGGAGCCGCATATCCAGATCTAAAGGGAACGAATTTAACATTTTTCAAGGTCGGGGTAACTGGTCCTCAGCTTAAAGCGAGCGGTCAAACCATCCTCTTGCGAAATAACGGGGACACCGCCGACGCTGCGTTAACTGTCTCTCTTCTTTCTGTCTCTGGCGACAGCTTTGCCCTTAACTCCGATGCGGCTGGATCGGGGGCGGATTGGACTTATACCGTCAGTCGTCCTACGGCAGGTCTTACCCAGAACACCACCCTAATCTTTCCCCCTAACGGAACGGCTGGTCAAGCGCTGGTCAAAAAATCCGGATCTCCCGCTGGGACAATCGAGCTTGAATGGGCGACTACGGGTGGAGCTTCTACCCCGCCACCGGATGGAACCTCGCTTGCCTTTAACAGTGCGACAACTGTATCGATGTTTCAGTTGCCTGCCAACGCGATTATTCGTCGCGTATCGTTAATTGTCGATACCCCATTTAATCAGGCTCCCACTTTTACTGTAGGCATCGCAGGGAATACCGCGAAGTATGTGGGGGCACTCTCCGGAGTTCTTGGTTTAGCGGCTGGGGACATGGTGGAGTGGCA
>JBOFTL010001081.1:0-11539 GCA_051652045.1 Microcoleus sp.
CATTGATTGCCAAGGTAGGTTTCTAGGGTTTTTAGCAAAGCCGCACCAACTATTGGATAATGTTCGGTCATTGCACCGTAATTAGAATGTTTTGCGCCCAAATCTTCTGGGGTGTGGGGAAGTTCGATCGGCTGTCCCTGCAATAGCTGCTGGCGGGCGGTTTGCAAATTTTGGGCGATCGTCCAACCTTCGGACTGCAAACGTTCTAAAGTTAAATCGGGCAAGTCGATCAGCACTCTGAGGGGTTCGGCAACTTTCCCAAAATCCCGCAGTTGCAACATTCCCGCCAAGCCTGATAGCTGGTAGTAAACTTGGTTGAGGGCGGTGACGCTAGCTGCTAAACCTGCCTCGGTAGCTTGAGATAGTTCAGTTTCCAGGCGGTTAAACACCGGCGGTAATTCATGTTCAAAAATCAATTTTAGGGTTTCCGGGGCCGCCGACAAGCTCGCTGTCGGAACTTGCGGGGGGTTGGGGCTGCCGTATCTAGCTTCTAACTCCGCTTGAATTTGGGCGATCGCATCCAAGTTTTCCGTTTGATCCGGCGTGCTAACATCTGAGTGCACGATCGATTCGCTGGCAATCTTTTTCAGGAGATCCACCCCCTGTAACAAAATACTTACGGCGGCGGTTTCCAGGACTGACAAGTCAGTGCGATCGCGCAAAATGGCAAAACAGTCCTCCAAAGTGTGAGCAGCTACAGAAACGTTGTTAAACCCCAACATCGAACCCGCACCTTTTATTGAGTGTGCCGCCCGAAACATTTCTTTGACTGCCGCCTTTCGTTGTTCCAATCCACAGGCTTCCATCGCCAGCAGGTTTGTTTCCATTGACTGCAAAAACTCTTGAGTTTCAGCGGTAAAAGCATCTATTAATTCGTTTAAATCGTCGCTGTTCATATGGTGATTAAATTTAATTCAGGCGATTGCGCCTGGGTATCTCATACAGAATGCTGCCTTTAAGTAATGTATATCAACCAACAAAAGGAATAATTTAGCAATGTTTATGTAGGCGCAGTTGTTACAGTTGCAGCTTACTCTTTTTACAAACCAGAAGTAGATGATGACAGTGCCAAAGCACTTCGTTTCTAACTACAATCTATTCATTTTACTACATTGTTGGCGAAATTTAAATCACCGATCGGGGAATCACGATCGCCATCTCCTCTGAAAACTGGAGAATTTTTACATAATGCGATCGAGAAACACTCACAGATATTTTATTATTAGATTTAGCGCCGGCAAGTAGATTGAAAAAGATTCCTCAAAAATACTCGCGCTCCTCAGAAAAAAAGCAGCCTCCCGATTGCGATGCGCGTCACCGTCATGTATCAAATGTCATACAGCTCGATCGAGCTGGTACAACCACGCCAGACAGGGCTTGCAATGCGTACCCTACAAGACGCATCTTAAAATGCTCAAACCGATTCTTCCTTCATCCCTCTTTCCTCAACCCTCATTGAAAACTCCTGGATCTAAAACCCCGTCGTTTGAGGACGGCTTTTGTGTTAAAATTAAAACCAGCGGCATCGAAAAACAACTATCCGCGCAGCACCTTGAAAACTAGAGGTAGGAGATTTCAAACAGGAAGGCCGGTTTGGGTAAAATTTCGCTGGCAACAAGCACAAAATAGCAATTGTTTGCTGAAACCGTACCGCCATGCTCGCGGAATCGGGACTCTGGAATGGGTCGAAAGTCTGCGGACTCTGTGTAAGACAGTACATAGTTTTTAACTGTAGTATGCGACGGTGAATGAAGCTCCAAACTCAAATCGTGAGGTTTGGGAATCTCCGTGAATTTATGCTGCAGAGGATGTCAAGCTTCTTCCCCCATCCTTCTTCCTTCTTCCTTCTTCTGCAGCGTCAATAAGCTCTAAACTGGATTCAGACAAGCAATCAGGACGGGTTAAGGGGGTTGTCGGTGACAGAAAAAAATTATTATCCATCCTCTCCTCTGCCTACTTACGCGCGAAAAGAACTGCGTGAATTAGTACGATCGCAGCTTCAAGTTCTGCTAGAACAAGGAGACTTACCTGGAGCAAAAGCAATTTTGCGGCCGGTACAAGAAGCTGACATTGCCGAAGCCATTGAAGGCCTGCCAGAAACAATGCAAGTAATAGCGTTCCGCTTGCTTGCTAAAGATGAAGCTATCGGTGTTTACGAACATCTTGATTCAAGCGTTCAACAATCCCTGTGCGAAAAATTCAAACGTCAAGAAGTCATCGATATTGTAGACAAAATGTCCCCGGACGATCGAGCTAGACTATTTGACGAATTGCCGGCAATCTTAGTCCGCCGCCTTTTAGGTCAATTGAGCCCGACGGAAAGGGAAGCAACGGCTCAACTTTTGGGTTATGAAGCCGGTACTGCCGGTCGGATCATGACTCCTGAATACATTTCTCTCAAGGAAAGCTTTACCGTCACTCAAGCATTAGATCGCATTCGTTCTTTAGCTAAAACAACCGAAACTATTTATTCTCTTTACGTTACCGATGCCGCTCGATGTTTGACAGGCATTTTATCACTGAGGGATTTAGTCACATCTCCCCTCGATAAAACTGTCGGCGAAATTATGACCCGCGAAGTAGTTTCAGTTCAAACTGGAACTGACCAAGAAGAAGTCGCGAGGTTGATCCAGCGTTACGATTTTTTAGCAGTACCCGTTGTAGACCGCGAGCAGCGTTTAGTTGGCATCATTACTGTTGACGACGCGATCGATATTTTAGAGCAAGAAGCAGCTAAAGATATCTATACTCTGGGTGGGGTTCAGTCCGGCGGCGACAATTATTTTCAGACAGATTTACTAACCGTTGCTCGCAAAAGGGTGGTGTGGCTGTTTGTGCTGCTGTTAACCAACTCTGTGACGGGTGCAATTATTAGAGCTCAAGAAGATATTTTGCAGCAAGTAGTAGCTCTAGCAGCCTTTATTCCCCTGCTGACGGGAACGGGAGGTAATGTCGGGGCTCAGTCCTCAACAGTGGTAATTCGCGGTTTGAACACTGACGAAATTACGGCAATGGGCCCATTTCAAGTAATCGTTCGCGAGGGGATGGCGGGAGCGCTGTTAGGATCTATATTAGGGACAGTGGCGACTGCCTGGGCTTACACGTTGCAAGGTAATTTAGCGGTGGCCCTCGCGGTGGGAGTGAGTTTGTTGGCGATCGCAATTTTAGCTTCTGTTGCAGGTTCAGCTCTGCCGTTTCTCTTTCGTTCTTTGGGTTTAGACCCGGCTTTAATGTCTGCTCCTTTTATCACCACTGCTGTTGATGTCTTGGGAGTGTTGATTTACTTCACTTTAGCTCGAATGATTTTGCAGTTTTAATGCAGTTTAATATATTTAAATCGAGAGGAATCACTAAAAATAGTAATTTTAAATCTTGCAAGCTTCCCGACATCAATTACCCCTCGCCAATTACCAATTCCCCATCCCCCATTCCCGACTACCAATTACCAATTACCAATTCAATCGTACTTTAGCTTCACTTAAATACTTAAACATATGTCTTCCTCCAGCTCGCAAACCACCAAAATTCAAAATCCCAAATCGAGCAACTTGTTAGAAACTGCCGAATTGTTTTTTCTGGCTGCCTCGGCTCTGGGATTGGCTGCTGCTTTGGTTCTGCAACAAGCTATCTATGCTGAAGTACCAGTAACTATCTCGCTGTTGTTGAATTTTATTAACAGGCAGAAATTGCAACGGCAAATTAAGGCAAGTACCGCAGGGGCGATCGATCGATCGAACCAACACGCAGCAACAACAGATCGGTCGATCGAACAGTTGCAAATTGCCGTTAAATCTTTGGACACAGCCATCGCTAAAATCTCGCGAGAAAGCATCAATCCTGGATCGGGAGAAAACGTACACTCTCTGATTTCAGCAGTGGAAAATATCCGGCAGCGACTGATAATTTTGGAACAAACTATTAAAATGGTTCAAAGCGAGATAGACATTACTAGCAAGCAGTTCAAACAGCGACCGGAGCTACAACAAGTTGAAACTTTGACAACAATCATGCTCGACTTGCAGCAGTTTATTAACGAACTGCCGCAGTGGGGAAATTTGCAGCAGCGACAGCTAACAGAACTCCAGGAACAAGTAGCAAATGCTTTGCAACAAGTATCTCAAGAACTTTCCTCAATTCCCGATCGGGTGCGGGTAGCAGTACAAAATGAAAGCGAGCAACTCAACCAACAGTATACCGGAAATAGCAGCGAATTTGTAAATCGCGGTTTGACAGGGGAAAATTCCTCTATTAAAAATCAGGGCGATCGGCACAAAAATCAGAATGAAAAAATTCGTCAGAAGTATCCCAGAGCTTATATCAAATGGAGCAGAGAAGAAGATGAAAGCTTGAAGAATGAATATGCTAGCGGTCAAGAAATTAGCGAAATAGCTAAGAAATTTCAGAGACAACCTGTAGCAATTCGATCGCGCTTGCAAAAATTAGGATTAGTCCAATAGCCGATCGCGATTTTTAACTTAACAAATTTGATGCGAACATCCCTGCGGAATCGAACGATTGCTAGAAGAAGGATCGATCGGCGTGAGAGATTGCAGTGCCCCGTGCGGGCCTATCTGGAGTTGAATCCAAGAAAGAATTCTTGTCCTAATCCACTGGGGCCCTCCTGTAAGGACGGGGGGATCTGGTAGTAGATCCAAGGCGAATAACGCCCCCATTGGGCACACAATTGAGTTCTGTGGTGGCGTTGCTTAAACCCTGATTAGGATAGCAAAGGCTTTGTCTATATTTGTCTCTCTGAAATGGAATTATAAGACCTGATTTCCGGCTATTCTTGATGAAGCGTCAACCCCATTCACGCCTGCGATTCCTTTGGAGGTAGCAAGCGCGAGTGCTGACATGAATGGATATTATACAATCGTGCCAAAAGCACTCCCAAAAGCGTTGAGCAATGGGATAGGGAGCTGCGTAGCTCAGCCAAAGCGAGTCAGTCCGCTCAAAGTAAAAGTGAAGGGGTCCGGGTCGGGCGCCTTCCATGTCCTGTAATAGATGGCTATACTTTTACCAGCTATCAAAACAATACGGGAACGTGAGAACCCTTACCTTTAAAGGAGGGGATGAAACGTGACCCTCCTTTGTTTTAACCAGTCGTTTGTCTTTGTCACGCAATAAGCTATTTTGCATTTAAATCGATCGGGCGATCTTGGCTAGGCTTGGGCGTTCAAAAAGCCCAGTTTAAATGCGAAACAGCTTCAAAGTGTATATTGAAACATAAGAGGTAGGGCTGGCGAGTCATACACGGATATCCATAACTGGACTCCGAGGGTAGAAACGCACCCGCAAGGGTCGCCTCTTTCCAAACTCTGCGGTGGGACGCATCGTTGAGGATAAATTAAGTCGCCTGGGTCGGCGGTCTGACGGGGGCGTAAGACATCGGTCAAGCGTCTAGTTAAGAGCCAAAGAGACAGGAAAAAGAAAGCATGAAGGCTCGGTAACAACGGGTCGTCCGTGCAACCTTTAAGAATCCCCTCGACTTTTAGTCAGGGGAGTACGTCAAGTCAACAATCCGTCGAGGTTCAAGCGCTAGAATAGTTCAGATCAGCACTGAGCTGAGAGGCGTGAGGAACCCTTATGCAAAACTCTGTGCCAAAACACTATTTGTGGGCTGTAGGTGAAGGGATAAAAGCCTGTCGGCCCGGCGATCTGATCGCCGGTCGCTACTTGGTGAAGCGCGATCGGCTTCTAGTCGATACTCAACCCGAACATTTACCGGAATTGCCCGAAGATATTCCTAACTCAGTAACTCCTTACCTGAGACTGTTTGCCTATCAATTACACGTACCCCAAGTCTACGGGCTGGTATCGTCCCAGACGAGCAAGCTGTCGGGCGATATTTGGCTGCTGGAAAATGGACCGATAGTCCAAGTCACTGAATCGCTGATGCCGGAACTGGCGGATGCGTGGCAAAGTGCGCCGGCAATGCGCCAGCTTAATTGGTTGTGGCAAATTGCTCAACTGTGGCAGCCCTGCATCGCTCAAGGCGTAGCCTCGACGCTGCTGACTCCCGAACTGCTGCGCGTGGAAGGGCCCTTGGTGCGATTGCTGGAATTGCAGCCCGATCGCAAACCGCCGAGTCTGTCGATGTTAGGCAAGCTGTGGCAGCAGTGGGTGGAGGAATCTCACCCTGCGATTGCGAATTTTTTGAGACAACTGTGCCAGCAAATGGTTGCCGGTCAAGTACGCGGCGGCGAACAACTGATGAGCCAGTTGGATAAAGCTTTGGCAAAGTGCGGCCGGTGGTACGATCGCACTGTGGAAATTGCCACTGCGACTGATGTGGGTCGATCGCGCGCTCACAACGAAGATGCTTGCTACCCACCTCACGGCACGGTATTCTCTGGGACTCCAGGGGCGCAAGCTTGCGCGATCGTCTGCGACGGTATCGGCGGACAAGATGGTGGCGAAGTTGCTTCGGAATTAGCCATTTCGGAATTACGGAAAAAACTGGATCAACTGCAGTTGCACCGGGTGACTTGGGACTCGCTGAGTCTCGTATCGAAGTTGGAACGGGCTGCTTGCGCCGCTAACGATGAGATATCGGCCCGCAACGACAGCGAACACCGCCAAGGTCGGCAGCGGATGGGAACGACTCTAGTGATGGCTTTGGCCCACTTGCACGAGCTCTACGTGGCTCACATTGGAGACAGTCGCGCCTACTGGATTACCCATCACGGGTGCTATCAAGTGACTCTGGACGATGATGTCGCCTGTCGTGAGGTGCGTTTGGGCTATGCACTGTACCGCGATGCTTTGGAACAAGTGGCGGCGGGAGCTTTAGTTCAAGCTTTGGGGATTACTTCTTCCAATACCCTGCATCCCACCGTGCAACGTTTCCCGATCGATGAAGACTGCGTTTTGCTGCTGTGTTCTGACGGCTTGAGCGATAAAGATCGAGTTGAGGAATGCTGGGAAACTGAAATTTTACCGATCTTAGATGGCAAAATAACTGTCGCCGAAGCGCGCGATCGCCTGATCGATATTGCTAATACTAAAAACGGTCACGATAATATAACTGTTGCTTTAATTCACTGTCAGGTGCATTTGACAGAAGAAAGTAACTCTCTCACAGAATTGTCGGTAGCACCTTTGGATGTGCCGATCGAACCAATTGCGGATAGCGAAGATGCGCCGACGGATTTGACAGATCGCACGATCGCTGGCAGCGAGAATTCTCAAATAAAAACCCAAATTGTAATTCCGCCCGATAGAGGCAAAAGTCTTTTTGCACGGCTCCTACAAATTGGATTGTTGTTGGGTTTGGGAGGAGTATTTGCTTATTTTTTCATCCCTCCGGTAGGTCGGGCGATCGATGCTGCCGGGGAATCGATTTTGGGCAAACGCAGTCAAGTTAGCGATGAAAGCAGGCCGAATATAACTGCTGAGAAACTACCTTCCGAAGTTCCATCTTTAGAAAAGGGTGCATTTGTAGAGATTAAAAATTCCGGAGCTGAGGGATTGGTGGTAGAGGGCGATCGCTTGGATTTGCGCAGTGAAATCGGTCAAGTGGAAGTGACAGGAACTGTTCCTGTCGGTAGCGTTTTGTTGGTGACAAATAAACTGTTAACGCCACAGGGAAATTGGCTGGAATTGAAAGTTTGTTCGCTGCCTGAAACAGGGGCATTGAACTCTTCACAACTCAAACCACCGAAAGATTTGTCAGCGTTGGGAAAACCTCAAGCAAAAGAATTTCCCGCCGCTGCAACTTCTTCTCCTTCTCCTGCTGCAACTTCTTCTCCTTCTCCTGCTGTAACTTCCTCTCCTTCGCCTGCTGCAACTTCTTCTCCTTCTCCTGCTGCAACTTCTTCTCCTTCTCCTGCAGTTACTCCTGCTGTTGAAGGAGAAATCTCCCAACTGCAAGCTGGGTCAATCGGATGGATTCAAGAAAAAGATGCGATCGCGAAAGTAGTGGCAAATCCCAATCCCAACCCAAATCAACAGGGAAAATGCGTTGAATCTGACCCAAATCCTAATGCTAATTGAGAAGTTCTGAAAGAGGAAGTAGGAAAATCAAACCATAGTAGGGGAGAAGCATTCTGGCGAATATCTTATGAGAAATACCCAAATTCATAGGCCCGAATGCTTCGCCCAACCCCACGAATCACACCCGGATTTATCTGACTGTTTCATCAAGGACAAAACCCGAATTTGGTGCTATATAAATTTGGGTTATTTATTACATTGATAAATCCTTCGCGATCGAAATCAAAATTTGGGGACTAAAGTCCTCACTACAAACGGGTGTGATACGAATGGGTTCGATCGAACTTGTATTATGGCAATTTCTTCGCAACTTCAGCGAGTTTTGTTACCATTTGACTGACAGCTTTGTCAACAGCTTCGCTCAACAAAGCATCCTCATTACTGCCGCCGGAAGAGCCGCCAACACCCCGAATAGAAACACTAGAATCGCTTTGAGCGGCTTCTCCTACAGCTTTAGCAGTAGCTAGAATATCTCCCGAAGCAGTACCGATTAATCGCACGTCAATTTGAACGGTAGCCTTAGTTTTTTGCGAACTGCCGCCGATGCCCATAAAGCCGCCACCGCCGGATTGTCTGTCGATATTAAACCTAGTAATCGTGCCGATAAGTACCGCATCAACTCCTAATTGCTTGCCAATTTCGGCGGCTGTACCCGCATCCATGCTGCCGCTGCGATTTTGCTGTTTGAGCGCTTGTTCGAGTCTGCTGCGATCGACTACGGTATAAGTGCCGTTGTTGACAAGTTCGTTGATGAGCATTTCGCTGATGCCTTTAGCTGCACCGACACCCCTGTAGGAACTGTAGTAGCTGTTGGTGCTACCGTAGTCGAAGTCCATCACGACGAGGCGTTTTTTCTGACCTTGGGCTAGCTGAGTGGTTGGTTGGTTAGTAATGGGTGCGGGGATGGCGTTGGCGGAAACGCCTGCTAGCATCAGGGCGGCGAGGGAAATGCCAGTTAAGCGAGATATCCGAGTAGCTTTCATAGTGTTTTGGTCACAGTGATTTTGTTGCGATTCTAGAATAGTTCACTCAGCAGGTAAATGTCAGGGGATTGAAGATTTTAGCAGGGGACGGGTGGATGAGAATCCGAACAAACTCTTTATTCAATAAATTAATAAATTGTTAATCAACTTGCTAGGTGGGTGTGATAGAATAACACTCGCCTTGCATCGTAACGCAATGAAAGTAAAGCTAAAATCTAAAATCGCACTGATGCTACGGCCGATCGCAAATTACCCTGAAATTCTCCTAAAATGCGATCGCACTCTTCCTTCTCTAAACCCGTCCAGTGGATCATCAAAGCTAATTTAACAGACTTGCCACTTTTTTCCAGCAAAAAACCCGCTTCATCTCGATTCAAATCGGTTAAATCTTGCAGCATTCGCACCGCCCGATCGCGCAATTTCTTATTAGTTACAGCAACATCAACCATGCGATTGCCGTATACTTTCCCCAGCTTCACCATCACTCCAGTCGAAAGAATATTTAAAGCCATTTTTGTCACTGTACCCGCTTTCAACCGCGTCGATCCGGCAACTACCTCCGGGCCCACTAACAGCCGAATATCAACATCAGCATCACAGCTAACTTGTTCTGCCGGCACGCAAGCCATAAATACCGTTTTCGCCCCTCGCTGGCGGGCTGCTTGCAAAGCGCCGGCAACAAACGGCGTCGTACCCCCAGCCGTAATTCCGACAACTACATCTAAATTGGTAACGTGGCGGTGGGCGATCGAATCGGCCCCATCCTCAGCCCGATCCTCCAAATCCTCCGAGCTCCGCACCAAAGCCCCCGCACCTCCAGCAATTATCCCCTGTACGAGTTCCGGCGGCGTGCAGAAAGTGGGGGGACACTCGGCCGCATCAAGGACGCCCAAACGCCCGGAAGTACCCGCACCGACGTAAAATAAGCGGCCGCCCTGACGCAAAGAGGTGGCGGCAATATCGATCGCGCGGGCTAAATCTTCACGGGCGCGGGCGATGGCGCTTAATGTTTGCGCATCTTCCCGATTGAACAAATCTACCAATTCGATCGAACTGAGTTGGTCTAAATTCTCGCTGTTGGCATTGATTTGTTCTGTCAGCAGGTGTCCTCTTTCTTCTATATTGTTCATTTTTTGTCCTGTGCTAATTAAGGTTTTAGGTAATAGGTAATAGGTTTTAGGTTTTAGGTAATAGGTTTTAGGTTTTAGGTTTTAGGTAATAGGTTTTAGGGTGATTTCCTACCACCTACCACCTACCACCTACTTCTTCCTTCTTCCTTCTTCCCTCTTCCCTCTTCCTTCTTCCTTCTTCCTTCTTCCTTCTTCCTTCTTCCTTCTTCCTTCCTTCTACAACAGCCCTTCTAGTCGGCGGCGAATTGCATCGAGTTCTTTTTGGGAATCATCCGCATCCGGTTGCGCGTCTGACTCCGGCTGCCAGTCTGTCTGTGCTACATTGTCTTCGGGCGGAATCGCTAGCGCGCCCGCCGGTATCAGTTCCCAATCATAATCGACACTATTGCAAAACTCCTTAATTTCTTCTTCATCGATCGCCTCGACAGTGGGTTCAGGGAAATCCTGGGCTTCCAGCATCACGCCAAAACGGGTGGCGTCGTCTTCTGACTCAAACATCAGAACTTTGTTGCGATCGCCGAACTGAATGGTATGAATTCCTTCGTTCTCCGTGCGGGCATTGAAGAGTAAGACGAACACTCGCATAAGCTTTATACACTTTTTTAACGACCGTTTTTTTATCTTAGGCTCGATCGGGCGATTTTCGATTTTGGATTTGGGATTTTAGATTTAGGATTGGCGATTTTAGATTTAGGATTGGCGATTTTGCATTGGGGATTGGGGATTGGGGATTGGGGATTGGGGATTTTGGGCGGGGGATTGGGGATTTAAATCTCAAGCCTAAAATCTCAAATCCAAGAGGATTGGGAATTCAAATCCAAAATCTACAATCTAAAATCTAAAATTCAAGAGGGCTGATTTTGGGTAAGTTTTCTAGAGTTGACCGATGAAGTTCGATCGCCCGATCGGCACTTCCCGGTTCTGTTCTGAGTCTATCAAAGACAGCAGGCACATTTGCGGCTCGCACAAAAAATTATAGCTGTCTAAGATCGGCTAACTCCATCAATCGCTGCATTTTCCGAACTCGAAGAGAAAAGTATGGCTAACTTTCCCGGTGACAAAAATCAACTTGTACCTTCTACCCACCGCCACTGGTGGCGCTTGCTGCTGATTAGCGGTGCGGGATTGGGCGTTTTGGGTGTGCTGGGGGCGGTGACGGCTTCTTGGTGGGTACGGGAAAAGTTAGCCCCCTTGGTAGAATCTGAAGTCAGTCAGACACTCAAGCGCCCTGTCAAAATCGGGCGCTTGGAGAGATTTTCTCCGATAAGTTTGCGTTTCGGCCGATCGTCCTTACCTGCAACTGCTACCGATCCGGATTATGCTGCTACTGAGGCCGTGGAAGTGCGATTTTCGATTTTGCCACTGTTGTTTGCCCGCACTCTTAAATTAGATATTACTTTAGTTAAACCCAACGCTTATATCGAACAGGAC
>JBOFTL010001082.1:0-4597 GCA_051652045.1 Microcoleus sp.
GTTAAGCCAGAAGGCATTCAACCGCAGCCCAATGAAGCCACCCTCAAGGTATTTGAAGTTACTTACCCCCCCCTCTCGCAAGTAGAGTTCGATGAAGTCAGCCGCCAAACCTTAAGTTGTTACGTAGATCGCGGCATTGAGTGGATTCAGTCTTACTTGTCCTTCGATCGAACCCGGTTAATTTGCGAACTGAATGCACCCGATTTAGAGTCAGTTCGAGAAGTTCAGCACAAACTCAATATTACGTTCGATCGGGTTTGGCCGGCAATGGTAATTAAACTTTAAATCTTGTACCAATTGCTAATTCTACGATCGGACTTCTCTTGGACTTGCCCTATCTAATCATTAGGAGGTTGGGTCTTTGGGCAATCTAAAATGTCAAAGATCGCCTTGGCGGTTGCTATATCAACTATCAATTGTCAATTATCCATTGATAATTAAAAAACTTCTCCCAAAATCATTCCTGCTAATATGACAAATCCCACCCAAACATTCTGGCGAAAAATTTCACCGTAAACAGACTTGGGAAGATCCGCTTTTCGCAGTTGACCGTACTGCAAAAACCACAAAATTGCCGCTGCAATAATTGCCAGCCAAAAACCGATGTGCAAGTGCAGGTTAATTCCTGCGGCTGCTAGCAAACCTACGGTACCGGCAAAGAACAATCCTACAGCGATCGCCGCACGATCTCCAAAAAAGATTGCACTCGAATTCACGCCCAAACGCAAATCATCTTCTCGATCGCTCATGGCATAAACTGTATCAAATCCCATCGTCCACAGCACGACAGCACCCCACAGCAACCAAGTAGCTAATTCCAGTCGATCGACCGCCGCCGTCCAACTAATTAAAACTGCAAAACCCCAAGCAATTGATAGCACTAATTGCGGCACGGGAAACACTCTTTTTGCTAGGGGGTAGCACACGATCACCGGTACGGCGGCGACGCACAGCCAGAAACTTAAAGGATTGAGATAAAAAGCGAGAACCGCCGCACAAGCAAAGGAAATTAAAGCAACTCCAATTCCAGTTTGCACGGTAAGGGCGCGGGAGGCTAGGGGGCGCGATCGAGTTCTTTCTACTTGCGGATCTATATTGCGATCCCACAAATCGTTGATGACGCACCCAGCAGCACTTGTAGCTAGCGTACCCAAAACAATTACGCCCACCAGCGGTGCGGGCGGCATTCCGCGTGCTGCTAAAAAAACTGCCCACAGGGCTGGAATCATTAAAATTAGCCGTCCCGCTGGTTTGTCCCATCTCAAAAGCCTCAAAACGGCGAGGAGTGCGGGTTCGGAAGGGGGCTCGGACTGGGTAAGCATTTTAATTTTTGATTTGAGAATTTTAATTTTAGATTTTATCAAAACTTAGGCAAAATCACCTAATCGCGATTGAGCCAATATTAGACCCGATCGTGGAATAATCAAAAATATCTGTTAACCCCGATACACTCCAATGGTTAATTCACTTGCTGCTGCGGAGTCAAATCGCATTATTGCTGCTATTGATATGGGTACTAACTCGTTTCACATGGTGGTGGCGCGGATCGATCCTAAATTGCCCGCGTTTGCGATTATTGCTAGAGAGAAAGATACGGTGCGGTTGGGCGATTGCGAAGCTAAGACAGGGTGCTTGAAATTAGAGGTGATGGCAAGGGCGATCGCAACTTTGCGGCGCTTTCAAGGTATTGCTAAAACTTTCAATGCCGAACAAGTTATCGCTGTAGCTACGAGTGCAGTTCGAGAAGCCCCTAACGGTAGGGAATTTCTCAAACAAGTTGCTGAGGAATTAGATTTAAATGTTAGCTTGATTTCCGGTCAAGAAGAGGCGCGGAGAATTTATCTCGGCGTACTTTCTGGCATGGAATTTAACTCTCAACCGCACGCAATAGTTGATATTGGGGGCGGTTCTACGGAGTTAATTTTAGGGGACGGACTCGACCCCCGCTGTCTGACAAGTACCAAAATTGGTGCGGTGCGCCTGACGGGAGAATTCGTCAAAACCGATCCGATTAGCAGGGATGAATTTGCATATTTGCAAGCTTATATTCGGATTTCGCTGGAAAGACCGATCGAGGAGTTGCGATCGCACTTAAATCCTGGCGAATCCCTGCGTTTAATCGGTACTGCGGGGACGATCGAAACTTTGGCTGCTATTAACGCTCGCGAAAAGTTGGGAACGGTGCCGAATCCGCTTAATGGATATCAATTAAGTTTAAAAGATTTGCGCGATTTAGTCAACCGTTTTCGCAAACTTTCTTATGCGGAAAGATTGGCAATTCCGGGAATGTCGGACAAGCGATCGGAAATTATTTTAGCGGGTGCTTCGATCTTGCAAGAAGCGATGGCGATGTTGGGAGTTGAATCGCTGACTGTGTGCGATCGATCGTTGCGAGAAGGTGTCATAGTTGACTGGATGCTGACTCACGGGTTGATTGAAAATCGCTTGCGCTATCAAAGTTCGATCCGCCAGCGCTACATTCACCACATGGCTGATAAATATCAAGTCAATTTAGCACACAGTGAAAGAATCGCAAATTTTGCACTCAATTTGTTCGATCGCACTCAAGGAATTTTGCACAATTTGGGAAGTGAGGAACGGGAATTGCTGTGGGCGGCAGCGATTTTGCACAATTGCGGTTTGTACGTCAGTCATGCGGCGCATCACAAACATTCTTACTATCTAATTCGCAATGGAGATTTGTTGGGATACACGGAAACAGAAATTGAAGTAATTGCTAATTTAGCGCGCTACCACCGCAAAAACACTCCGAAAAAGAAACATGAAAATTTTACGATCTTGCCAAAAAAACATCGGGAAGTCGTGAGTAAATTGCATCCTTTGCTGCGGTTAGCTGTGGCATTGGACAGGCGGCAAATCGGGGCAATCGCGCGTTTTAAATGCGATTATCGACCGGATATGCGAGAGTTCCATTTGTGTCTAGAACCGCTAAATCCGGGAGATGATTGTGCTTTGGAACTGTGGAGTTTGGATTATAAAAAAGCAGCTTTTGAGGCGGAGTACAATTTGAAATTGGTAGCAAGTTTAGAACCGAGATTAGTTGCTGTCAGTTCGTAACCCAAATCATTCGGTTTGTAGTTGCGCTTTAGCGCCGCAAAATCTCAGCTACAAACCGATTTCAAATGTACACTAAATCTCCGAAATTCAGCAACCTAGTTTCTGTCACAAATTTCGGTGAGAATGCTGAAATTATCGCTCCAAACCCGGTTTCTCGGATGGTCGATCGATCGCGAGAGATTATGAGCGAGCTCGATTTTATTCTTCAATTTCGCTTATTGACTGGTTTACTTCTTCCTCTTCAACTTCAAAATTAATTCGTTCGTAAATCTCCGTCAGTGGCATTTGAAATTCTACAGATTCTAAGGTTAATATAGATTCATCTGAATCATATTCTGTCAATACCCATTTGCCATCAGAGTTTTTGGCAAATTGTTCGATATGATAACTATATTGGTCTATTAAAATGTATTCTCGAAATTCCGGAATCGATCGATAGGCGAGAAATTTGCCACCGCGATCGTAGTCTTTAGTTGAATTAGATAAAACCTCAACGATTACCAGAGGATTTGTGACAATTGTTTTGTTACTTCCTTGATAGACTGGTTCTCCTTGAATCACCATGATATCGGGATAGACGTAGCGGCGAGTCAAAGGTATCCACAGGCGCACATCGCTAGTAAATAATCTGTAATCTTTGCCACGCAAGCAAAATTTTAAGTTAGCGATCGAATTAATGATAATGCTGTTGTGGTTGGTTGTTCCGCCTGTCATTGGTATGATTTCTCCATCGTGGTATTCACTTTTGTCGATCGCACTTTCTTCTAATGCGAGATATTCCTCTGGCGTGTAGTGGCGTTTTTGAGTTGGTGATTGCTTGGCGATCGCTCGTTTTTCTTGGGTTTGCATTGTCGTTCCCTTCTGCTCTGAAGTGATTTTATGATAACAGCGATCGCACATGGCCTGAGAAACCGGGTTTCTTCAGACAACCTCGTGGGGAGGCGTAAATTATCACAGAAACCCGGTTTCTGGGATGGTCGATCGATCGCACGGGCCAAAGAAACCGGGTTTCCATGTAATCTCTCATGGGAAGGCGTAAATTGTCGAAGAAACCCGGTTTCTGGGATTGAGGCCATCGCGCCGGACTTCAGCAACCAGGTTTCTTAGTAACATCTCGTGAGGATGCGGAAAATATTCGTGTTATTTTGTAGTGAGATTAAGGAATATTCAAAATCAAATCATGTGTCAAGATCGCCCTTTCATCTCAAAGGTAGAGCGATTTAGCTACTAATTTGTCTGCCGAAAATGATATCCCAGACTGGCAACAGGGTGACTCAGCGATCGTGGCAAAAGGCTCGATTTTGCGAGAATTACACGCACTACTAAAAGCAAAAGATCCTGGTTTTGGTGGCTTAGTTCGGGTGCAGAACCGACGCCGCGAATTTCTGTGGGTTCACGAGAATTTTGTAGATGAGTATTGATATAGCGATCGTAAATTATTTGTAAATTTCTTGCTTCCTCCCCTTAGTAAGGGGAGGGCTGGGGTGGGGTTAAAAATTTACGATTCCTGCAAAGATTG
>JBOFTL010001083.1:0-4804 GCA_051652045.1 Microcoleus sp.
CACTTTTGAATCGAGTTACATCACCAAAGATGGCGGTACTTTACCCGTCGAAGTTAAAGTGAATTACTTAGAATTCACGGGTGGTAAATACTGCTGCGCGATCGCACGAGACATCTGCGATCGCAAAGCAGCAGAATTAGCACTTTTAGAGGCTAAAGAACAACTGCAAGCTGTTTTGGATGCCGTCCCCGGATTCGTTTCGTGGGTAAGTTCCGATCTGCGATATTTGGGAGTAAACAAGCATTTGGCTGCTGCTTACAAATTACAGGCAGAAACATTTATCGGTCAAAAAGTAGGTTTTTTAGATACCAGCCCTCTGTTTAACAATTTAGTCTACGAGTTTTTTGCCAGTGACGAAACTACAGTCTCACAAGAAGTAACAGCCAGCTTTCAAGACACCAATAAAACTTATTTAATTGTCGCCCAAAAGTATCATAAAAATACCACTGCCGTGTTTGTGGGGTTGGATGTTACAGAACGCAAGCAAACCCTTTTAGCTTTGCAGGAATCTGAAGACAGACTGCGACAGCAAGCTGCAAAGTTAGAGCAAACCCTGTTGATTTTACAGCGCACTCAAACTCAGCTAATTCAAACTGAAAAAATGTCGTTTTTGGGGCAGTTGATGGCTGGGATAGCTCACGAAATCAACAATCCAGTGAGTTTTATTTCTGGTAATATCGGTCACGCCAGCGGCTACATTAACGACCTGATGGAATTAGTAGAACTTTATCAAAAAAATCATCCCAATCCAGCAGCAGAAGTTCAATTTCGGATCGCAGAATTAGATTTGGAATTTATTAAAAAAGATGTTCTGAAACTGCTGCAATCGATGAAAGTAGGCTCCGAAAGAATTCGCGACGTAGT
Organism: Microcoleus sp.; assembly: GCA_051652045.1. Lineage (GTDB taxonomy): Bacteria > Cyanobacteriota > Cyanobacteriia > Cyanobacteriales > Microcoleaceae > Microcoleus. Next base: position 865 of record JBOFTL010001083.1, read on the forward strand.
GCGATCGCTCCGCTTGTTTTCGCGTCCCGACGCAACTGAAATGAAGCCCGCAGACATTCACGAAGGCTTGGACAGCACCCTGCTAATCTTGCAAAATCGCCTGCAAGCAAAAGGAGGACGGCCGGGGATTAATCTGATCAAAGAATACGGAAATTTACCCAAAGTAGAGTGCTATGCCGGACAGTTAAATCAAGTGTTCATGCACTTGTTAACCAACGCGATCGACGCCTTGGAAGAAGGCAGCAAACATACTGAAAAACCCAGTACGATCGCCCGTCACGGTGTCTCACATACTGATATATCGGAAACCGAAATTTGGTATCCCGAAATCCGCATTCGGACGGAAGTAGTAGAGGAAAATGCCATTGCGATCGCGATTAGCGATAACGGACCAGGCATGAATCAAGAAATTCTGGCTTGTATTTTTGACCCTTTATTTACGACCAAATCTCCGGGTACCAGCACGGGTTTAGGTCTAGCAATCTCCCACCATTTAATAGTAGAAAATCATGGAGGTCAACTTTACTGTTTTTCTCAGCCAGGACAAGGGACAGAACTAATAGTTCAACTTGCGATCGAGAACAGTTTGTAGTAAGGACTTCAGTCCTTTAAAGTTCGTAGTAAGGACTTCAGTCCTGTAAAGTTCGTAGTAAGGACTTCAGTCCTGTAAAGTTCGTAGTAAGGACTTCAGTCCTCTTGCGATCGATTTCAATGGTAAGATACCGAGATATACCAAATCCGACGTATAAATTAAAAGTAAATTATCCTATGATAATAGAGTGGCTCAGATTTAAAGTACCTCCTGAAAAAGCGGAAGCATTTATTCAGCGGGATGAGGAAGTTTGGACGGCAGGGCTCAAAAGTTTTCCTGGTTTTTTGGGCAAGGAAACCTGGATAGATCCCGAAAAAAATGAAGTTGTCATGTTCATTCGCTGGAAAACTAGAGAACAGTGGAAGTCAGTTCCTCAAAGCGTAATAGACGAATTAGACAGTAAAATGGGCGAGTTACAAATGCCGATCGCGGAAAGCAAAGAATATCAAGTGCGCAAATTTTTTCATCGATCGATACAATCGTCCAACAAATACATCCCGTACATTGCCAGTTGCCGAACTTCCTTCGAGTGAGGCTATCTTAGAAAAGACGCAAGCGCAAGCACTGTCATGGCATCTCCAAACGATCGAAATTCGGCGAATTCATCTGTGAAACAGTCTCTGGAGGCTGGCTTAACAGCTTTAAAACAACAAGAGTACGACCGGGCGATCGCCCTTTTGACTTCTGTTGTAGAGGCAGAAGCAGATCGGCCTTCTGGCGCGCGCGCGCAGATGGGTTTGGTTGCTGCGTACAAAGCAACTGGCAATTTAAAAAGCGCGATCGCCCTATGCTCTACTCTGGTAAAAAGCTCCAATCCTCAAGTTAAAGCCTGGGCCGATCGGGCTTTGCAAGAATTAACTAAGTCGCGCCCGCCACAACCGCCACAAATTCCCGAAAAACTTCCAGAAATTCCTCCCGACAAAAATTCCTCAACTTCGCAAAAAACAGGTTTTATTCCCTTTGGCGGGGAAACCTCAAAACCCAAAATATCGCCCGCCACCGGGAAATCCCCCACGGGCAACGCCACCGGATTTGTAGCCTTTGAACCGGATATCTTGCCTGAAGCAAACAAAACCGCAACACCTCCAAGTCCCAAACCGCCAACAGTTAAGACTTCTGCACCTGCACCCCAAACCTCTGCAACCAGCGAATTCACAATCCCCGAGACAGATGTTGGCGGCAAAAACAGTGCAGATTTTCCCGCAGATCTGCCCGAGTTTTTCAATGCTGATACTACCGAACACGCTTGGCAGCAAGCAGGGCGGGCTAAGGGGTGGCGTCCTCTCAAAGCGTTGAAATTGATGCGCTTGCGGATCGAAGCCATTATCTCGATCGTCGCCTTGTTTTTTGTCGCGCGGTTTGTCCTGCGATTCCTCATGGGAACAGTTAATTCATTTTTAATTCAGCTATACATATATCTCAGGCTGCCTTTTATCAAGCCGATTCAGCTTCTGTACCGCGATCCGACTTTATTTCTACAAATTCTTTTCGTACTGCTGTTAGTCGCATCGCCGTGGCTGATAGATTTACTGCTGAAACTGTTTTGCGACATCGCGCCGCTGCGGGCGACAGTTTTATCCAAACACAGCAAAGAAGCCGGTCGAACAATCCGGAGTTTTTGCAATAAACGAGGAATGCGACAACCCCTACTGCAACTTTTGCCGATCGATGTTCCGGTTGCTTTCAGTTACGGCTGTTTGCCTCGATTTGCGCGAATTGTTGTGAGTAAGGGGCTGTTAGAAACCTTGGCGGAAGATGAAATTGCTGCCGTTTTTGCTCGGGAATTGGGGCAGATCGCGCATTGGGATTTTGCACCGATGTCTTTAGCTGTGTTGGTGCTGCAAATTCCTTACTTAATTTACTGGCAGTCAGCGTACTGGGGAGAGAGACTGTCGGATTTAATGACGATCGCATTTCTGCGTTCTGCTGTCAAGTTGGTGGCGGGGGCAATTTCTGCCTGCAGTTACGGCATTTATAAGCTGTTGAAGTGGCCGCTGTTGTGGCTGTCGCGCCGCCGGGTATTTTTTAGCGATCGAACTTCTGCGGAAATTACTGGAAATCCCAACGGTTTGACGCGGGCGATCGGGAAAATCGCGATCGGTACAGCCAGTTATATCGCACGAGAGCAACAAACCAGTTATTTTCTGGAAAGTTTCGATCTTTTATTGCCGGTGAGCCCGTTACAGGCGGTAACGTTGGGTTCGGCCGCCCAGCATTCATCTCTGGAACCGATTTTGCGTTGGGATGTGGCGAATCCCCTGCGTGACTGGCTGACAGTTAACGGCACGCATCCTTTACTGGGAGAACGTTTAAAGCTGTTGGCACTCTACGCGCAATTCTGGAAATTGGAGACAGAGTTAGATTTGGCAAGTTTATCGGAGGCGGAGCCAGACAGCAAGGGAAAATTGCCATTTTTTAAGTCAATACTCAAACTACAAAAATCCCAATTATTTTTACAAGGCGCGCCGTTTTTTGGGATTCCGATGAGTTTGGCGATCGTGGGAGTGTTGTGGTCGATCGGGGCAATTTTGTCAAGGACGAGTATTTGGCAGTTTGATTGGCTGTTGGGCGATCGATCTCTGTTGTGGGGTTGTTTGCCGATCGGGTTTTGTCTGGGTACTTTGGCGCGGATCAATTATTTTTTCCCGGATATTCCCACGGGGAAAGTCGCGCAACCGAGTTTGCCGGAAATTTTATCAAATCCCGAGAGTTTGCCGCTGGATGCTCGGCCGGTGAAACTAGAAGGGAAACTTTTAGGTCGATCGGGAATCAGCAATTGGCTGGGACAAGATTTGATTTTGCAAACAGAGTCGGGATTGGTGAGGTTGCACTATATTTCGAGATTCGGGCCGATCGGATCTTGGTGGCCCGTACCCGTGCGCCCGATCGACTTGTTAGGAAAATCGGTAACAGCCACGGGCTGGCTGCGGCGAGGGGCTACAGTGGCGATCGACCTCGAAACCCTGCGCGCCCCCGGAGGCAAAATCAGCCACAGCGGACATCCTATTTGGTCGGCAATTTTAGCCTTTGCCGCCGCCTTCTGGGGCGCTTACATCATCGTTCAAGGCGGAAGATAGAGAGAGTGCGAGAGGGGGAGAGTGGGAGAAGGGGAGAGTGGGAGAAGGGGAAAATGAGTGACGCTCCCACACTAATTGCAAGCAATATAGTTTGGGCATCTGAGTCCTGTAAAGGATATCGAGATCTTCCTTCGAGATACTCCAAAAGTTTCTCTCTACGGCGTTTTATAGTGAGGAACACATCGGGCCCCACTAAGAGCCAATCATATCAAAGATTGTTGATTTCGGTGGTGAAGATTTCCCTGTCCTGCGAAATCGGTCAACCTCCCCA